>PWVP01000075.1 GCA_003561815.1 Campylobacterota bacterium
GTAGATCGTTTTTTCCAGTGTGGCGAGCTCCTGCTCCATCTCTTTTTGTAGCCCCTCGAAAAAGGGGGTATCGATCCGCACGCCGATCTGCTCTATCTGCATAAGCACCTGCATAAAGGCGAGCTCCACCTCCTGCGCCAGCGTGACGAGTTTGGGATCTTGCGTGCCAAGGTGTGCCAGGAGTTGATCGTAGAGCGCGCGGGTGATAAGCGCATCCTCGCCCGCGTAGCGCGCAGCCGCTGTGAGATCCACCTGTGAGAAGTCCTTTAGCCCTTTGGTGATGGTTTTAAAGCTGATCATATCGTGATTGAGCCACTTTTTGGCCAGCGCATCAAGCCCTACGGCGCTACCCGGTTCAATCAGCCACGCCAAAATCATCGTATCGTGATGGATCTCAAGCCCATCCAGCCCTAGTGTCTGGCTTAGCACCTGCAGATCAAACTTCAGATTCTGCCCGATAATCCGCCCCGTTTTAAAGAGTTGGAGAATGGCCGATCGCGCCTCGTCGATTGGGATCTGATCGCCTACGCCTAGATAGTTGTGGCCGATGGGTACATAGTAGCCGTGATCGCTCTGCCAGGCGAAGCTAAAGCCCACCAGACGCGCCTGGCGCACATCCAGCGAGTCGGTTTCGCTATCAAAGGCGATCACCGCATCGGCTGGGATCTGCTCTAAAGTCGAGCCAAGCTGCGCGCTGCTCTCAATCAGGGTGGTCTGAAAGGGCGCCAGAGCGGTCTGTGCAGCAGCGGCGGCGCTTGCGTGGGGCTTTTTAGGAGGGGTGGGGCCGCTCTGCTGTGCACGGCGCAACGCAGCCTGGATGCCATAGCGGGCCAGCTCATCGGCGATGGCGAGAACCGGATTTTCGGGCAGGATAAACGACTCGAAGGCCACCTGTGCAATCGCATCTGTCTTGAGGGTGACCAGCTCGCGGGAGAGAAACGCCATCTCGCGCCCCTCTTCGAGCAGCTTTCGGGTGCGATCGGGCTTGATCTCATCGAGGTGATCGTAGAGGTTTTCGAGGGTTTTGTAGGCATTAATCAGCTTGCTCGCCCCCTTCTGGCCGATGCCGCGCACCCCGGGGATGTTATCCGAGCTGTCACCCAAAAGCGCTTGAAACTGGATAAAGTCCTCTGGCTGCACCCCAAACTTCTCCTCGCACCTTTTGGCGTCCACCTCCCGCTGCTTGATGGCGTCATAGATCACCACCCGCCCATCGTCGATGAGCTGGTACATATCCTTATCGTGGCTGATAATCCGCACCCTCAGATCCGCTTCGCGCGCTTTATGGGTAAGGCTGGCGATGAGATCGTCTGCCTCCAGGCCGCTTTGGCGAAGCAGCGAAAACCCCATCTTCTCGATCCACTCGATCGCGATGGGAAGCTGCTCTTTAAGCGCCTCATCGGGCTCTTTGCGGTTGGCTTTGTAGTCGCTAAAGAGTTCGTTTCGAAAGCTGGGGCCTTTGCTGTCGGCACAAAAAACCAGATAGTCACTCTCGTGGGTGCGCGAAAGCCGGTTGATGAAGTTCACAAAGCCGGTCAGCAGCCCGGTGGGTTCGCCGCCGGGTCCGGTGAGGGGGGGTAGGGCGTGGTAGCTGCGAAAAAAGAAGCCGTAGGCATCAACGATGGTCAAGGTTTTCAAAGGGAATCCTCCGAGGGGGTTGGGCGGTTTAAGGTCGATTTTATCCTCTTTTTACTTGATTTCGGGCAAAGTGTCGCACGCGAAATCTAAGGAGAACTATTGCTTAACTGGATCCGCTCTTTGCTCTTTGTGCCGGGGTATGTGGTGATTATCTTTGTGGTGTCGGTTCTGGGGCTTCTGATCGGCCCGTTTCTCTCTTTTGAACGCCGTTTTTGGGTTCCGCGTCTGACCTTCCGTCTGGTCTCTTTCTGGCTTCGAGTCTGCTGCAATATCCGCTATGAGATTACCGGTGTTGAGAATCTGCCCAAAACCCCCTGTGTGCTGGTGAGCAACCACCAGAGCGACTGGGAGACCTATGCGCTGCAGTCGCTGGGTCTGGGGCTCTGTACGGTGCTTAAAAGAGAGCTTTTGTGGATTCCGCTCTTTGGGTGGGCGCTGGCACTTTTAGAGCCGATCGCCATTAACCGTGGCCGATCGGTACCCGCGAGCCGATCGGTGATCTCGCAGGGCAAAAAGCGGCTGGCAGCGGGCCGATCGGTGCTGCTGTTTCCCGAGGGGACGCGGGTGCTGCCGGGCCAGAAGGTGCCTTATCGCCGCAGTGGTGCACTGCTGGCCCACGCGGCGGGCGTTCCGCTTGTGCCCATCGCGCACAATGCCGGTGAGCATTGGCCGGGTAAGCGGTTTATGAAGACGCCGGGGGTGATTAAGATGGTAATCGGCGAGCCGATCGATACGAGTGATAAGAAGAGCGAAGCGATCCATCAGATGAGCATGGAGTGGATCCAAAAACGCCACGCCGCGCTCTGATGCCTAGAAGCGCACCTTTTCAGGCGGGCTTTTGAGGTAGTCTGAGAGGCGGGTGGCGTTGTTGTTGAGCAGCTCATCAAAGGCGTTTGAGCCGACCGGCTGCCCCTCGGCAAACTGATCGATCAGCAGGTTGGAGCCCTGGCCGATTAGAATCAGATAGTTCATCCCCTTAAAGCGAAGCTGGATGATGCGGTTTTTGGCATCAATCGGCTTTTGCCACACTATTTCGGGCAGCTCCGGACGGCTCTTTCCTGTCAGCCAGGAGCCGCCTTTGGGGCTGGTAAAGAGTTTGATAGCCACCCAGAGCAGAATCAAAATCGCCAGAAAGAGCCCCATATAGAGGTAGTTCTCCGTAAAGTCGGGCCGGTTGGCACCGAGCTGATCGGAAAAGCTCTGTCTGGGGGCCGCTTCACCCTGTGCCTGGAGTGTGAGCTTGAGCCCCTGTCCGTCACGAATCCGCTCCGCCTCCATCTGCAGCGTCTTATGGGGGGTAACATGGATAATCAGCCCCTCATCGGTAGGGTGGGTGCGAATCGACTCAATCAGGGGGCTCTGGGGGGTAAAGACCCGCGGCAGAGGTGCGCTTACCCCCTCAAGCAGCAGGTAGAGCTGGCTCCCCTCCCGGCGCTCGATCACCTTCTGTGTAAAGGGGGCTTCAAAGGAGAGAGCGATCGCCACGCGATCGTCCTGGGGGGTAACCTGCATCTGTGTAACCGGCACGGCCCAGAGGGGAAAGGCCAGTAAAATCACCAGCAAAAAGATACGGATCATTCTCACGGCTCTTTTGAGAAGAAGTGCAGCACAGCGTTGGCGTCGAGAATCTCGTTGACCCGGATGGCGAGGTTCTTTTCATAGACCATCACTTCCCCTTTGCCCAGGATGCGACTGTTGACATAGATCTCCACCGACTCCCCGGCGGGCTTGCCCAGATCGATCACCGAGGCGCGCTCAAGCTGAAGTACCTCTTTAAGTGGCAGCTGCGTCTGACCCAGATCGGAGACAAACTCCACCTCCATCGCCAGCAGCTCCGTAAAGTCGGGGATGAGATCCTCTAGCGGGCGATCATCGGGTGCGGGTTTTTTCATCGCTGCTCCTGATGGGTGGTGATCGAGAAGACCTCCCCCTCAAAGAGGAAGTTGATGTGGCGATCGGCGCCACCTTTGATCGGCTCCTGATTGCCGTGAAAGCGGGGGGTGGAGATGGTGATATCAAGCCCCTTCTCTTTAGCGGTTACCTTGGCCCGACCGATGATGAGATTGGCGATCTCGCCGATGAGATCGGTGAGCACCTCCTCGGTGGGGGTCTCTTCACAGAGAAAGAGCAGGGCCATCTTCTCCAGACTCTTTTGGGGGATGTGGATCGTCACAGTGCTTTCGATATCCCCTGTGATGTCGATGGAGGCGGCCCACGCCTCTGTAAGAGGGCAGGAGTCAAACAGCTCCGCTTCCGTGTCGAGAATGTCGCGGGTGAAGTAACGGGTTGCCTCGATCAGCGCCTCTTGCAGTAGCATCTCTCTCCTTTTTTGGTTATTGTACCAGCGAAATGCTGACAATGGACACCTCTTTTGGCTATAATACGCGCTTTTTCAAAGGGAGTCTTTGGTTGAGTATATCGCCGTTGGCGTCATAGCCGGTGTGGCGTCGGGTTTTTTCGGGATTGGCGGCGGGACGATCGTGGTGCCGCTGCTGCTGCTTTTGGGCGAGCCGATCAAGTTTGCCATCGGTCTTTCGGCGATGCAGATGACCTTCTCGTCATTTTACGGCACCTGGCTCAATAGCCGCCGCGGGCTGGTCTCGCCGCGGGCGTTTTGGCAGCTGGGTGTCGGCGGCGTGCTGGGCGCAATCATCGGTGCGTGGCTGCTGGATATCGTCAATCCCGTCACCGTGGGCTGGATCTTTAGCGCCATGATGGCCTTTGCGCTGGTCAAGACCGTTTTGGCCCACCCTGAACCGGCGGCCAAAGCGCGGCCAAGTGGCTGGATCTTTTTAACGATCGGCCTGATGATCGGAGTGCTTTCGGGCCTGGTCGGTGTGGGCGGCGGATTTTTACTGGTGCCGATTTTGGTGGGGCTTTTGGGTCTGCCGCTTAAAAACGCGGTGGCGATCGGGCTCTATTTCGTGATGTTTGTCGGCAGTGCGGCGTTTGTGACGCTGGCGGTGCTGGGGTATGTGGACTTTATCAAAGGGCTGCTGCTCGCTGGCGGGTCGCTGCTGGGGGTGCGGCTAGGGATCTGGATAGCGGCCCGCACCACTGCCGCCAGACACAAAAAGCTGGTTGTGGTGCTCTATGTTATTTTACTGGCCGTGATGCTGGAAAAACTGATTCGAGGTGAAGTGTGACGAGGAGAGCCTCATGCCGACAAGTTTGCATGAAAAGAGATGGTAATCATGAGGGGTTCCTCAAGAGCGACAAGTCGCGAGGGCCCTCTGCCGAAGAGTCCTTTTTGGACTTGTTCAAAAAGGAGATGTGTTAAATGAAAATTGAGATTATTGGCGCCAGGGAGAACAATCTAAAAGATATTTCGCTGAGTATCCCTAAAGAGAAGATGGTGGTGATGACCGGCATCTCGGGCAGCGGCAAAAGCACGCTCGCCTTTAAGACCCTCTACGCAGAGGGTCAGCGCCGCTATATCGAGAGCCTCTCAAGCTATGCGCGGCAGTTTCTCGACCGCGTGGGCAAACCGGAGGTGGATAAGATCGACGGTCTGACACCGGCGATTGCGATCGATCAGAAAACCACCAGTAAAAACCCCCGATCGACGGTGGGCACCATCACCGAGATTTATGACTATCTGCGACTGCTCTTTGCCCGCATAGGCGATCAGCACTGTCACCTGTGCGGCAAACCCATCAGCCAGATGAGCGCAGCGGATATCATCGAGCAGGTGGCCAAACTGCCCGAAGGGGCCAAAGCGCTCATCACCGCACCGGTGGTCAAAGAGAAAAAGGGCACCTTCGCCGATCTCATCGAGTCGCTGCGCCAGAAGGGGTTCGTGCGTGCCCAGATCGATGGCGTGATGGCGCGGCTGGATGAGGAGATCGAGCTGGCCAAAAACAAAAAGCACACCATCAAGATCGTGATCGATCGGGTGGTGATTCGCCCCGATAAC
>PWVP01000102.1 GCA_003561815.1 Campylobacterota bacterium
AGGTCACACCGGAGATCTACAACCCCTGCGTGGCCGGATCGCGCCTAGGGGTGGTGCCTGAGGCGTTTAGGCCCGATGAGCTAGAGGGGGTGAGCGGTCTGCACTTTCACACCCACTGCGAACAAAACAGCGATGCACTGGAACGCACCCTGCCCCACTTTGAGAAGCACTTTGGGGCCTATATCGCGCAGATGAAGTGGGTCAATATGGGTGGCGGTCACCATATCACCCGGGCTGATTATGATGTGGATAGGCTTATCAATCTGCTCAAACGGTTTCAGGATAAATGGGGTGTACAGGTCTATCTCGAACCCGGAGAAGCGATCGGCTGGCAGACGGGTTATCTGCAAAGCACGGTGATTGATATCGTGGAAAACGGCATGGCGATCGCCATCCTCGATGCCTCCGCAGCGGCCCATATGCCCGATGTCTTAGAGATGCCCTACCGTCCGGCGGTGCGAGGGGCGGGGATGCCGGGGGAAAAACCCCACACCTACCGACTCGGCGGGCCGACCTGTCTGGCTGGCGATGTGATGGGTGATTACAGCTTCGATCGGCCGCTTGCCATCGGCGATCGGCTGATTTTTGAGGATATGATCCACTACACGATGGTCAAAAACAACACCTTTAACGGGGTGCCGCTGCCCGCGATCGGCCTGATTGATACCGATGGAAACGAGAGGGTGATTCGCCGCTTTGGTTACGAGGCGTATAAGGGGCGATTGTCCTGATCTGTGCTAGAGTTTAGCCTATGGATATAGTTTATGCTTTGGTGATTGTGGCGCTGGGGTTGGCGCTTTTGATTCCCCTTGCGGGGGTGGTGCGTGCAGTGGCGGATATTTTCGGCTATGAGCTGCAGGGGTGGCGACTAAGAAAGCGCAACGATGAGCCGTGAGCTAGAGGGCGATCTTGACCGCCTAAAAGATGAGCTTTTTAAGATGGAGCAGCAGCTTGGCGCCATGGATAGTCAGGAGAAGCAGCTTCACCACCAGATTGACCACCTTCACGATCAGATCGAGACCGAACCGCTGGCCGATGAGGGGCGTGCTCTGCAAGCGCGCATCCAGACACTACTGGCTAAGGAGCCCTAAAGAGCCATGGGGATCAAGAGCCGCTACTGCCACTCCTCAAAAGAGGCGATGAAATTCCTCGAATCGCTGGCTCTTTATCAGCAGGATTTTATCTTTCGCGGCCAGCAGAGTGCCGCCGATACCCTCTCCACCACGCTACACCGTATGATCGGCAGCCACTCCGATGCACAGGTTAAAGATCTCCTGCGCCGCTTTGAGATTGCGCTGGCGAAAATCGGTATCTTTCCCTTCGAGAAGGCCGGGCGGCTCGATTGGCTGGAGTATGCGCGCCACTGCGGTGTACCGCTGCCGGTGATTGACTTCACCTACTCCCCCTATGTGGCGCTCTTTTTCGCCTTTAACGGTATGGGGGATTGCCGGGTGCCGCGGGCGGGCATGGATGAGTATGTCACGGTGCTGGCACTCAACACCCGCCGCCTGGCGCAGGGGTGGGCGAAATCGGCCGGACGGGCCTTTAGCCAGGAGGATTATCAGCGCTTTTTGACCCCGCCAGAGGATCTCTTCGATGGCGGCTTTACCCCCAACATCCTCCAGACCGTCCCTTTTCCGGGCAAAAAGAACCGCCGCATGATGCGCCAGATGGGGCTTTTGCTCTACGACACCCTCGATTATGCGGCGATGGGCTATCGCGATATGGAGGATTTTATCGCCTCGCTGGAGTGTGAGGATGAGGGGGATGAGAGCGGCGCGACACTCGTTCGGGTTCACATCCATAAAAAATGCGCGCCGAGCATCTTTGAGCGGCTGGAGCTGATGAATATCACCGGCAGCCAGCTCTTTCTCGATGAGCACGGCGCGGCGATGGATGTGATCAACTCCTATCACTACAACTCCCGCATCCAGTTTCGCGATCTGGACAACCAGTGATCAAGCTCAACCGACGCAAAATAGCGCTCTTAACGCGCCGCTACAAACAAAGAGCCAAACGGCGGATCAAGGCTATAGGCCCCCTGCTCTCTCGCTACCGGATGGAGACAGCGGTCGTGGTGGGCACGGTGCTCTTTTTGCTTCTTCTGGTCCTCTCCTATCGGCAGGGGGCTGGCGGCTTTGGTGTGGGCGATTTTGGCCCTGAGACTAACGATCAAGAGGAGAAAAGCGAAGCGCCCCGGGCGCTGGAGGCGAGCTTTGAGCGGTGGTACCGATCCGAGGAGGGGGAGCTGCTGGCAAGCTTCTTTCTCTTTAACCACAGCGAACGCACCGTGCGCGAAATCCAGGTGGTGTGCGCCACCTTTCGAACCGATGGGAGCGAGATTCGCAGCTACCGCCGAAATATCTCGGTGGATCTGATGCCCGGACAGGTGCGCCACCTCTCCAAAACCCGCATCGGCGAACTGGATCCCACCGCCCAGCGCGCCATCTGCCGTATCGACTCCTGGAACTAAATAAGGACAAACCACTATGCGA
Source organism: Campylobacterota bacterium (assembly GCA_003561815.1). Taxonomy (GTDB): domain Bacteria; phylum Campylobacterota; class Campylobacteria; order Campylobacterales; family SZUA-545; genus CSSED11-302. Next base: position 2,496 of record PWVP01000102.1, read on the forward strand.
CACTACCGACCCCGAAAACAGCGACCTGTCAAACCCATTATCGCCCTGATGGTGCTGATCACCGCCGCGCTCTTTGTGGCCTTCTCCCCCCAGTTTGAGCGAGAGGCGCCCCAGGTGAAGCTGCCCGATCCGCTCCACTGGAACATGCACGATCCACTCGAGATCACCCTGAGCGATAATAGCGGTCTGCGTGACTACCGTATCACCCTGCTGCTAGAAGATCGGGAGCTGGAGCTGGCCCAAGGGGTGGTCTCAGATGGCAACCAGAGCCTTACGCTGGCTGTCTCCTACCCCGATCGCATCCTGCCTAGAGCCGATAAGGCGCAGCTGAATATCCAGGTGCGCGATACCAGCCTATGGCGCTTTTTCAGGGGTAATGAGACCGAGCTCTCCTTGCCGGTGGTGCTCGATCCCAATCCGCCGGTGGTCAATGTCATCGGCAACTCCTATGCGATCGCCACAGGGGGGAGCGCTGTCGTGGTCTTTGAGGCGCACGATCAGAACCTCGATGAGCTCTATATCCAGACCCGCAGCGGCAAGCGCTTTGAGGTGGCCCCCTTTTATGAGGAGGGGTTCTATGCTGCGCTGCTGGCCAGAGATGTGCGCGATCGGGACTTTGCTGCCCATGTGATCGCTACCGACTTTGCTGGAAACCGCACCCGGGTGCGCATCCCGCTGGTTCACCGCACGGTCAACTACCGCCAGTCCGACATCACCCTCAGCGAGCGGTTTTTGCGCGGCAAGATCGAAGAGCTCCACTACCGCTACGATGCCACCGGTCGAAACGATGACTCCCTGGAGCCCAAGGATAAGTTTCTCTTTGTCAATGAGGTGCTCCGGGCGGCCAATGATGAGCTGCTCACCGAGATCACCTCAGCCCTCCCCGATGAGCGGATCGACGATCTGCAGATCGCCCCCTTTAGGCCGCTTCCTGGCAGTGCGGTGGTGGCCCACTTTGGGGATCGGCGCGACTTTTTCTATAACGGCGAGCGCATCAGCCACTCTTACCACCTGGGGCTCGATCTGGCCAGCGTCGCCCAGGCGGAGGTGTTTGCCTCCAACCCCGGCCAGGTGGTCTTCACAGGCGATGTGGGCATCTACGGCAACACCCCGGTCATCCACCACGGCCTGGGGCTTTACAGCTTCTATAGCCACTCCACCAATATTCGCGTCCAAGAGGGCCAATGGGTTGAGTCAGGCGATGTGGTGGGCACCACCGGCACCTCCGGGCTGGCACTGGGCGATCACCTCCACTTCTAGCTGCGCGTTCAGGGCGTGCCGGTCGCGCCTCGGGAGTGGATGGATAGCAACTGGATTCGGGTCAATATCAGCGAAATCCTCCAGGAGGCGCGCAGCACCATCGACGGGCGACGAAACTAAAGCGCCTCGATCGCCGCTCGCGCCACATCAAAGAGGCGATCAAGCTCAGCGGGGGTGATCGCATAGGGGGGCATAAAGTAGAGCGTATTGGCCAGCGGGCGCAAAAAGACCCCCTCTTTTAGTGCGTAGCGGTAGATCTGAAGATTGATCCGATCGGCGGGCTCAAACCCCTCTATCTCACACGCTGCGATCATCCCCCGCTGGCGTGCATTGGCGATCAGGGGGTGCTTGGCCAGCTCAGAGAGCCGATCGGCCATCTGTGCAATCAACGCGCGATTGGCCTTTAGGGTCTGCTCCTGCTCAAAGAGATCGAGTGTCGCGTTTGCGGCGGTGCAGGCTAAGGGGTTGGCGGTGTAGCTGTGCGAGTGCAGAAAGCTTTTGCCCTCGCTGTAGTCGCTATAAAACGCCTCATAGATCGCATCACTCGCCAGCGTAAGCGCCAGGGGTAGATAGCCGCCGGTCAACCCTTTAGAGAGGGTCATCAGATCCGGCGCGATAGCCGCCTGCTCACAGGCAAAGAGAGTGCCCGTACGCCCAAAACCGACCGCAATCTCATCGGCTATCAGGTGCACTCCGAAGCGATCGCAAAGCTGGCGCAGACCGATCAGATAGTCCGCATCATACATCGCCATCGATCCGGCACACTGCACCAGCGGCTCGACAATCACCGCACACACCTGTGAAGCGTGGGCCTCAAGCTGCTGCGAGAGGCTCTTAAGCGCCCTCTCGGTGCCCACAAAAGCGGGGCTCTGCGCCTGGATACTTTTAATCAAAAGCGGCTCATAGGTCTTTTTATAGAGCGCCACATCCCCCACCGCCAGTGCGCCCAGGGTCTCACCGTGGTAGCTGTTCTCCAGCGAGATTACCAGCGGGCGGGTCTGGCCCCGGTTGAGGTGGGCGTGAAAGCTCATCTTGATGGCCACCTCCACAGCGCTGGATCCATTCTCCGTAAAAAAGACCCGGTTGAGCCCTTTAGGGGCCAGCTTGGTGATGCGCTCTGCGAGCACAATGGCCGGCTCATGGGTAAAACCGGCAAAGATCACATGCTCCAGGCTCTCAAGCTGCTCTTTGATGCGGCGGTTGATATAGGGGTGGGCGTGGCCAAAGAGGTTGACCCACCAGCTGCTTATCCCATCCAGATAGCGCCGTTTCTGAAAATCCTCCAGATAGACCCCCTCGCCCCGCTTCAGCGCAATCAGCGGCAGGTGGCCATCGACATAATCCTTCATCTGCGAACAGGGGTGCCAGATGTGGGCGAGATCGCGCGCAATCAGCTCATCGTGCATAGCGCGCCTCCGGCTCGATTGAACGGGGCAGCAGCACCCAAAGTCGTCCGCTCTGGCGCATCAACCCTGCGTAGTGGCCCGCCCGATCGCCTTTGCCCCAGAAAAAGTCGGCCCGCACCGCCCCCCGGATCGCACCGCCGGTATCTTGAGCGACCATCAGGCGGGAGATGGGGCGAAACGCCTCAGGGTGGGGGGTCTGCAGATAGACCGGGGTGCCCAGATCGATAAAGCCCGGATCCACCGCGATCGATCGGCGCGGCAGAAGCGAGACCCCCTGCGAGCCGACCACCCCCACATCGTAGGGCTTCTCCTCGAAGAAGATGTAGCTGGGGTTGGTGTTAAACACCTCCTCCATCCGATCGGGGTTGGCCTCCAG
>PWVP01000078.1 GCA_003561815.1 Campylobacterota bacterium
CCCAGCTGGATCCAGGCGCTTGATCTTTTTGTGATTTTGGGCTCTGCGCTGCTGCTTGCGCTGATTTTAGGCTACAGCTCCGCGCTCTTTTCGCTGGTCTCTGTGGCGATCTTTACCACCTCGTTTATGTTCTTTGCCTACTGGATGCTCTTTACCCAGGGGATGATTATCAACCTGATGTTCCCGCTGCTAAGTATCGCCGTGGTGACTGTTCTGGCGCTGGTGATCAACTACTTTTTAGAGGGCAAACAAAAAGAGCTCATCCGCGCCAAGCTCTCCAAAAAGGTCTCGCCCAGCGTGGTGGATGACCTGCTCAAATCCCCCGATGCGGGGATTTTGGAGGGCAAAGAGCGTGAGATTACGGTCTTTTTTAGTGATATTCGCGGTTTTACGCCCCTCTCAGAGGCGATGGGGAGTGCGGGAGAGCTGATTAAGTTCCTCAATGAGTATATGACCCCCATGACCGATATCATCATGAAAGATGGCGGCACGGTCGATAAGTTTATGGGCGATGCGATCATGGCCTACTGGAACGCGCCGGTTCTGGTGGATGACCATGAGGATAAAGCACTGATGGCCTCACTTGAACAGATGGAGGCGCTGGGCACACTCAATGAGAAGCTCAAAGCCGAAGGCAAGCCCACCATCGATATCGGTATCGGCCTGAACACCGGTGTCGCGACCGTCGGCGAGATGGGGAGCGAAGGGCGTGCCGACTACACCGTGATCGGCGATCCGGTCAATCTGGGCTCACGGCTAGAGGGGCTCAACAAAGGCTACGGTAGCCATATCATCATCAGCGAATACACCAAAAAGGGGCTTAAAAAACCCTATGTGATTCGCGATCTGGACAAGGTAAAAGTAAAAGGCAAGAGTGAGCCGGTGACCATCTATGAGGTGCTCGCCGCCGGTGAAGCTGAAGGGGAATTAAAGCAAGAGCTGTTAGAGTACGAAAAAGCGTTGAACCTTTATCGAACCTCAAAGTTCACCGAAGCGAAGGCGGCCTTTGAGGCGCTGGAGGCCAGATGTCCCCATATCCTCTACAGGATGTACATTGACCGGTGTGCGCATCTGATGGCGGATCCGCCCGAGGATTTCGACGGGGTCTTTACCTACACAACCAAATAGGAAACAGAGTTGGCAACAATACAGATGTTGGGGGCCTACGGAGGCAGGGATAAAAACAAGGCGACCACTTCGCTGCTGGTCAACGAGCGCGTGGCGATCGATGCGGGCAATCTGCTCAATCCGCTAGGGCGCGACGCCAGGCGGATCGATGCGATCTTTTTAACCCACTGCCACATGGATCACCTGATCGATCTGCCCTTTTTGATCGATGCCTTCTTTTCGGAGCGGACGCGGCCGCTGGATATCTACGGGCTGCCCCACACCCTGGAGATGGTACGCAAGCATGTTTTTAATAACGACATCTGGCCTGACTTTAATGAGATCAACCTCCTAAACGGCCAGGATCGATCCATCCGGCTCAAGCCGATCCATCCGGGGGAAACCTATGAGGAGGAGAATCTCAAACTCACCCCCTTTGAGACCAACCACACCGTACCAAGCATCGGCTATGTGATCGAAAAAGAGGGGCGCAAGCTGATGTTTACCTCGGATACCTACACCTGTCCGAAGGTGTGGGAGATTTTAAACGCCGATGAGGCGATCAGTGCGCTGATTATCGAGGTCTCTTTTCCCTCTAAAATGGCGCAGCTGGCTGAGGTGAGCCGCCACCTGACCCCGGCACTGCTCGATGAGGAGCTGGCCCACCTCAAGCGCGAAGGGGTGGCGATCTACATCAACCACTTCAAGCCCGACTTTATCCCGGCACTCAAACAGGAACTTGCGGCGGGAAAAAATACACGAGCTGCCAATTTATTAGACGATGGTCAGATAATCGAATTTTAAACACCAAAACGCTATATTGCGAAAGAGAAACAGCTAAAGGGTCTTTTTGGCATCAATCCGGGTTTTGGGTGCCTACGGCGCCCGCGAAAAGGGCAAAGGCACCACCGCACTACAGCTAAGCGATACGGTTGTGATCGATGCGGGCAACCTGATCCATCCGCTTGGATCGGCAGCGGCGCGGATCGATCACATCTTTTTGACCCACTGCCACATGGAGCACATCGCGGATCTCCCCTTTTTGGTCGATGCCTTTTTTGCCCAGCGGAGCCGTCCGCTTAATGTCTACGGTCTGGCGCACACCATCGAGCAGATCAAGGCGCACATCTTCAACTGGGGCATCTGGCCTGACTTTAGCGAGATCCCCCTGATCGGCACCGAGACTCCGGCGATCGTTTTTCATGTGATTGAGCCGGATAGGACCTATGAGGTGGAGGAGTTTCGGCTCACAACCGTTGCGAGCAATCATCTGGTGCCCACCATCGGCTATGTGATCGAGCGGCGCGGTGAAGCGCGATCGATCTACTTCTCAGCCGACACCTACCGGTGCGATCGTATCTGGCAGGAGGTGAACGAAAACAGTGCGATCAGTGCGCTGATTGTGGAGTGTTCGTTCCCCTCGGCGATGGAGCGGCTGGCCAAAAGCGGCCACCATCTCACACCGGCACTGCTGGCCAAGGAGCTCGCCGCTTTGAAACGCACCGATCTGCGTATCTATGTCAACCACCTCAAACCCGAGCTGGCCCCCACCATCATCTATGAGCTCTCCGATCACCCCCTGACCAGCGATCTGCTGGTACTGGATGATGGGGATGAGATTGAGTATTGATGGCTAAAAGCCGCTTGAAAAAGCGTTGGCGCTCTTTTACAAAGGGGCTCTGGAACTGGCCGCTCTATCTGCTCTATCGGCTGCTCAAAGCGCTGCTGCGACGCCTGGGCGATTCGAAAAAGGCGCGGCTGGCGCAGTGGCTGGGTCGGTGGGCCTACCGGCTCGATCGCCCCCACCGTCAGGTGGTTGAGGCCAACATCCGCTTTCTGCTCGGAGGCCGCCTTGCTCAATCGGCGTGCGATCGCGCCGCCCGGGGGGTCTACCCCCGCTTCGTGCGCTACCTCTTTGATGTGATTGAGCACGACTATCGCAACAGAGAGCAGCTCGATGCGCTGGTGAGCGTGGAGAATGATAGGGTGCTCACCGAGGCGATCGCGCGTAATGAGCGGGTGATTATCTTAGCGGCGCACTACGGCCACTGGGAGCTGATTGGCCAGTATCTCTGCGCCTTCTATCGCCCCTTTGTGGGGATCGCCCAGCGGTTTGGGAAATCCCCGAAGCTCACCGAGGAGCTGCAGGGCTACCGCCACCGGGCGGGGATGGAGATTCTGCCGCGCAAAGGGGCGATGCGCAAAATCGCCCAGGCGCTGCGATCGGGTAAGATGGTGGGTTTTCTACCCGATCAGGCGACCAAAAACGGCAAACCGGCCCGGCTCTTTGGCCATCCGATCCGCTGGCTGGATAGCGCCTCCAGACTGGCGCGGCAGTTTGATGCCACCATCGTGCCCACCTTTATCACCACCGATGACTTTCATCACTACCGGCTCTTCTTTCTCGATCCGATCCGACCGGATAGCGCACAGGAGAAGGAGCAGGATATTGAGCGGATGGTTCAGGCGGAGGTGGGGGCACTGGAGCAGGCGATTGTGCGCAACCCGGAGGAGTACTTCTGGTTTCACAAGCGCTTTAAGTACGATCACCCCGCCATCTACGACGAGGCGAACCCCTCTACAAAGAGCGCTTCGAGCTGATCGAGGCGCTGCTTCTCCTTTTCAAACTGCTCTTTGAGTTGTGCCGCCTGTGGACGAAACCCCTCATACTGCTCCTGGGGCAGGGAGATGCGGCTACCCTCCAGGGCGCTGTGGGGCTTATCCGCCTCTAAAAGCTCCAGCCGCGGCAGCGGTTCGGTGCCGTTGAGATAGAGCAGCAGCTCCACAACGGGACGATCGCTGCGGGCGCAAAAGAGCCGATTTTTCGCCTGAAGCGAGTCTAGGGCGATCCCTTCAGGCGTCTGCACCGGGATAAAGTACTCGCCGCCAATCTCGATCGCTAAAAACCAGTTGCCAAAAAAGCTGTTTTCGAGATTAAAGAGCAGCAGCCCCATCTTATGCAGAACAAAGCGCATCCCGATCAGCTCGATAAGAAACTCCAGAACCGTCGCCAGCTTGCTCTCCTGGGGCGGCTGACCCCCTAGCTGCGCCTGCATCAGCCCCATCAGTGCCTCCTGGTTGAGATTAAGACCCTTGGCGGCCTGTTGAAGCGTCTTCGATCCCAGCACGAAGGCGCTCTCTTCGGGGGGAAGTTGCCGGAGGGTGGCGATTTTCATAGGGGCTCCTTGGGGTTTGTCCCGGTTATTGTATAGGCGCGCACTTAAACCCCCGCCTGTTACACTTATGATCACGATTTATGGATTATAAGGATGGTTTTTGGTACAGGCAAACGATATCACAATGCGCTTTGGTTCCCGGGTGCTTTTCGATCAGGTGAGTCTCAGGCTCGATCGCGGCAAACGCTACGGCCTGATTGGGGCCAACGGGGCGGGTAAGACCACCTTCTTAAAGATCCTCACCGGCGAGGTCGAGCCCACCAGTGGCCGCGTCTCCTTTGCCCCCGATGTGCGGGTGGGCACGCTGAGTCAAAACCAGTTTGCCTATGAGGAGTACACCCTCTTTGACACGGTTTTGATGGGCAATCGCCGCCTTTACGATGCGATGAAGGAGAAGGAGAAGCTCTATACCGAGGGGGATTTTGAGGATGAGAAGGTCAATAACCGCTTAGCGGAGCTGGAGATGATCACCGCTGAGGAGGATCCCACCTATGAGGCGGATGTGCATGTGGCCAAAATCCTGAACGAACTGGGCTTTGATGAGGCGACGCAGCAGGAGAAGATGAGCACCATCACCGGGGCGGATAAGTTTAAGGTGCTTTTAGCGCAGGTGCTTTTCCCTAAGCCCGATGTGCTCTTTCTCGATGAGCCGACCAACAACCTCGATCTGGGCACCATCGGCTGGCTTGAGGATCAGCTCGTACGCCACGAGGGGACACTGGTGGTGATCTCGCACGATCGCCACTTTCTTAATGCGGTCTGTACCCATATCCTCGATGTGGACTACCAGAAGATCCGCGAGTTTACCGGCAACTATGACGACTGGTATATCGCCGCGACGGTGATGCAGCGCCAAAAAGAGCTCGATCGGGATAAAAAGCTCAAAGAGAAGGCGGAGCTGGAGAAGTTTATCGCCCGCTTTAGCGCCAACGCCTCCAAGGCCAAGCAGGCCACCAGCCGCCAAAAGCAGCTGGAGAAGCTCGACATCGAGAGCATTAAGCCCTCCAGCCGCCGCGATCCGAGCATCCTCTTTAAGCCCAACCGTCTCATCGGCAACGAGGCGCTTCATATCAGCAACCTCTCTAAAGCCTACGATGATCTACAGGTGTTTGAGGGGCTCAATCTCACCTTCGAGCCCGGCGACAAGGTGGCTCTGATCGGCCCCAACGGCGTGGGCAAAA
>PWVP01000022.1 GCA_003561815.1 Campylobacterota bacterium
TATTCATTTCTACAATATGGATTCTCACCTGAAATCCAACCGGCGGGGAAAGACAAGAGGCTACTTTTTATGCCCAGATAGAGGTTTATTCAAGATAAAAAAGGCTGGGCTCATCCCTTCTTATCTTGTTTGCACAATTCGCCTAAAGCCACTTAAGCCCATGGCTTTGATACTCCCCAAACTTGCCATCCTGTGAAATCAGGGTGATGTTTTCACGGATGCAGGCCCAGATGATGATCCGGTCAAAGGGGTCTTTGTGGGTGGGGGTTTTGGGGAGTTTGTAAAAACTGGCCATGCATTCCTGATCGATAGGCAGCACATCCAGCCCCATCTGTTCGGCTAGTTTTGGCAGTTCGTCGGGGGTCAGACCCTCCAGCCCCAGCTTGCCCAAGCCATATTTGAGGGCGATCTCCCAGAAGGTGATATTGGCGACATAGATTTTGTTTCTCGGGTCTTTTAGGAGTTGTAGCTTTGCGGTGTTGATTTTATCGGGGTCGAAGATGAGCCATAGGAGGATATGGGTGTCGATCAGGTAGCGGTTCATGCGCCTAAAAGCTCCTCATCGCTCATGGTGAAACCCTCTTTTAGCGTAAAGCCGCCACGGCCTTTATGGGGGCCAAACACCCGCTCACTTTCGGTCACCAGGTTTTTGTCGTAGGGGATGAGCAGGGCAACTTTTTCATGCTGTTTGCCGTATTCGATGACAAACTTTGTACCGTCTTGTTTGATGGTTTTTAAAACATCCGAAAAATGGGCTTTGAGTTCCGCTACCTGAATAGATTGCATTTAAGAGAGCCTTTTTGTCTGCATTGTACTGTTTTGGTTGTCATGTTGTCAACTAGATAAATGATAATCGCTTTCAATCATTATTAACCTGAAAGCGGCTATGCTGCTACGCTAATCCATCTGGGCAGAAGCCTTAAAGGAGTCGATCGGTGCCGTTTCGCCCTGCGATGACTGCTCGCATTACGACACTGCTCTCTGCTCTGCTGCTGCTCTGGACGGCCTCAGAAGGGTTGAGCCAGGCCCACCGCGCCGCACCGGGGGTGGCTATCCAGTGCGAGAGCCTCACCCATCCGCTGCGCGGCACGCCCCAGAGTGCTGAGCAGCTGACCCTGCCCGATGGGGTCAGTGGCGGCCTCTTTAAAGCGGTGGCGCTTCTGCCCGCTTTTGTGTTTGAGCTGCCGCCACGCAGACTGGATGCGCCTGCTGCCTACCACGCATCGCACTATCACGCACCACGCACCGGCACCGCATCTGCCCGCGCACCGCCCCTCTTTCTCTAGACCTTATCAAGCACTATCTTTTAAACACTCTAGAGGAGAGATCTATGCAAAAAAAATCATTGACCATTCTGGGTGCACTGGCGTGTGCCAGCACCCTTCTGGCCCATCCGGGGCACGGCCATCACGGCCACTCCCACGATCACAGCAGCTCTAAAGCGGTCGGCTCAGACAGCGCCTTTAACCCCGCCATGTCGGTGGTGATTGGTGGGCGGTTTTACTACGATACCGAAGATGGCGAGGGGTATGACATCCTCGAGCACGCCGCCGGAGCGGGCGATCACCACCACGGAGATGGCCACCATCACCACCACGGCCCCGAGCAGGGCTTTAGTCTTGATGAGATCGAGCTCAACTTCGCTGCAGCGGTGGATAACTACTTCGATGCTGAGCTGACTCTGGCCTTTGAGGGGCGCGGCGTGGAGATCGAGGAGGCGTTTATGCAGACGCGTTCACTGCCCAGTGGTCTGACGCTTAAGGCGGGCCGCTTCCTGAGCGATATCGGCTACCAGAACAGCCAGCACGCCCACGACTGGGCCTTTGCGGATCAGAATCTGCCCTATCTGCTTTTGCTAGGTGATCACGGTCTGGTCGATACCGGCGTGCAGCTTAGCTGGGTGCCGGCGACGGATACCTATATGCGCTTTGGCTTCGAGGCGTTTCAGGGGGAGCACGAGACGCTGGCTGCCTATGAGCCGGGATACGATAAAACCCACGATGGAAACATCTCCAACACCAGCCCCGATCATGTCGATGGCTTTAAGCATAGTGGCGGCCCGCGACTCTTCACGCTCTACGGCCAATTCGCCCCCGATCTGGGGTGGGATGATGCGATGCAGTTTGGCTTCTCGATCGTGGAGAGTAGCCTTCACCAGGAGGCGGTGCGACACGGCAGCGGCTACAACCTAAAAGAGGGCACCAACCGCCTCTACGGCCTGGACTGGGTCTATAAGCGATCGACCGGTGGCAGCTTCGGTGCCGGGGATCTCACGCTCCAGGCGGAGTACCTCTACCGCGAAAAGGATCTGGAGGTGGTGGGCTACACCGGCGACAGGGCGAGCCGCTTGGGCCGCAAATACAGCTCCACGGTCGATGGCCTCTATCTGCAGGGCACCTACGGCATCGCGCCGCGCTGGCAAGCGGGTCTGCGCTACGAGGCGCTCGGGCTGCTTGAAAACAAAGAGCGCTGGAGCAACGATGCAAGCGCTGAGAAGCACAGCACCTCCAGCCGGATCACCGCTGCGGCCACCTTCTACCCCACCGAGTTTTCGCTGCTAAGGGCCCAAGTCTCCCAAAACAGCATCCACGAGGATGATCACGGCGATCACCATAAAGAGAGCTTCACCCAGTTTACCCTCCAGTATCAGGTGATGCTCGGTGCCCACGCGGCCCATAAATTCTAAGGAGTAGATATGTTACGACTCATTTTTCTTTCTTTATTGGCAACCGGAGTGCTCTATGCGCAGTTCAATGTTGTGGCCACCACGACCACCATGCAGATGCTCGCCACCACCGTCGGCGGCGATCGCGTTCAGGTCACCGTATTGGCCCCGCCCGATCGGGATGCTCACTTTCTGCAGGCGCGTCCGAGCATGATGCGCGATCTGCGTAGCGCCGATCTGGTGGCAGCTGTCGGGGCCGAGCTGGAGGTGGGCTGGCTTCCTGCGGCGATTCGCGGCGCGGCTAACCCTCAGATCAACCCCGGCAATCCCGGTTATTTCGAAGCCGCCGCTCAGGTGGATCTTATCGATGTGGGTCAGGCGGCCGATCGCTCCTTGGGCGATGTCCACCCGGCGGGTAATCCGCATATCAATCTCGATCCGGTGCGTCTGGCCCAGGCGGCGATGGCGCTTGCTTCGCGTCTGGGCGCACTTGACCCGGCCGGACGCGAAGAGTACCGAGCCAATGCGCTGGCCTTCGATAAGGCGGTACAGCAGCGTCTGCCCGGTTGGGAGCAGAAGACCAGAGGTGTGAGCGGCGTCGTGCTCTACCACAAAGACGCCAACTATCTCACCGGCCGTCTGGGGGTGCCGGTACTGGGCTATGTGGAGCCGCTGCCGGGCATTCCCCCCACCGCTGCGCACTTAAGCGATCTCACCAGCCGCCTAAGCGGTCAAAAGGGGGCGGTATTGCATGCGATCTATCAGCCCGCCCAAAGCAGCAAGTTTGTGGGTAAACAGCTCGGCTGGCCGGTGCGCGCCCTGCCCACCGATCCGCCCATCGGAGGCGATCAGGAGGCCTACTTTAAAGTCATCGACGCTTGGGTCGAAGCGATGGCGCTGGCCAAATGAGCCCGCTGCTTTCGTGTCAGGCGGTGACCGCTGGCTACACCCAGCCGGTGGTCGGCCCGGTGAGCTTCGCGCTGCACCCGGATGAGGTGATCGGCATCGCCGGACCCAACGGCGCGGGTAAATCGACGCTTTTAGGGGCCATCACCGGTACGCACCGCCTTTTTGGCGGGCGTGTCGAAAAGGCGCCCAAAACCCGCATCGTCCACCACCGCCAGCGTCCGGTGCGCGGCGAGGAGATGCCCTTTAGCGGCAGCGACCTGCTGCGGCTGTGTCAGGCGGACCGATCGGCTCTGCCCGATCGGCTGGGTGCGCTACTGCCCAAAAGGCTCGATCGCATCAGCGGCGGGCAGTTTCAGCTGCTTCAGGTCTATAGTCTGCTGCGCTGTGGTGCGCCGGTGGTGCTGCTCGATGAGCCGACCAACAATCTCGATGTCGAAGCGATCGCGATTTTAAGCGAGCTGATTAGCACGCGTCCCAAGGGGTGCGCGCTGGTCGTCGTGAGCCACGAACACGCCTTTTTAGAGGCGGTGACGACGCAGATAGTGGAGGTGCGCCGTGAGTTTTGAACTGCTTTTTGACCCCCTTTTTCGGCTGCCGTTTATCAACGGCCTTTTGCTGACCGGTTTGGTTGCTTGGGTGGGGGTCTATCTGCGTTTTCGGGGCGAATGGCTCTCGGCTCTGGGCTACGCGCAGCTTTCGGGTGCGGGGGGCGTTTTCGGCGCGGCGATGTACTGGCCGATGATGCCCTTTGCCATCGCGGCGGCTTTGATCGCAGCGGGCACTAAAGCGCTACTTCGGCGCAGCGGCAATGACTTTTTTGCCATCACCATCGTGATCGGCTACGCGCTAGCGCTTATGATGGCGGCCAATAGCTCTCAAGGCGAAATGGCTGCCCGGGCGATGCTCGATGGCCAGCTCTACTTCACCGGCACGGGCCATCTCATCGGTGCGGGCGTACTGCTCGCCGCAGGCGGTCTGCTGCTCTGGCGACTGGCCGCACCGCTTCTGCGTGCCGGGCTGTTTCCCGACTGGTACAGTGCACGAACGGTGCGGCTGATTCATCTGGCGTTTGATCTCTTTACGGTGATCGTGATTGCCGTGGCGGTGACAGCGATGGGTGTGATGGCGCTTTTTGCCCTGATCTTTATCCCCGCCTTTGTCGCCTTCAAACTCGGCCGCAGCTGGCGCAGCACCACGATCTGGGCGGTCGGATCGGCATTGACGATCTATCTGCTTAGCTTCGCCCTGGCGATCGGACTCGATCAGCCCTTCGGCCCGTTTTTTGCCCTCTTTTTGCTGGCGTTGTTGCCGCTTAGGGTAGTTCGGTTTGCAGTATGATAAATACGATAATCATTTTCAACAATAAGCTTCTCTGTGGTATTCTCACCGCTCAACCCATTTCCCAAAGGAGAACCGATGCTTTCAGACAAGATGCTCGCTCGGCTTAATGAGCAGGTTGCGTTGGAGATGTACTCTTCTAACCTCTACCTCGCCATGAGTTCGTGGTGCGCCCATAAGGGCTATGAGGGGTGTGCGGCGTTTTTGTATGCCCACGCTCAGGAGGAGCTGGCCCACATGCACAAGCTCTTTAAGTATGTCAATGAGACCGGAGCGATGGCGATCGTGCCCGCATGCGAAAAGCCGCCCAGTGAGTTTGATACCCTCAAAGCGCTCTTTGAGCAGGTGTTTAAGCATGAGGTCTCAATCACTTGCGCCATCAATGCGCTGGCCGATACGGCTCTAGCGGAGAAAGATTACTCCTCCTTTAACTTCCTGCAGTGGTATGTGGCTGAGCAGCACGAGGAGGAGAAACTCTTTAAGTCGGTGCTGGACAAGCTGGAGATTATCGGGACAGACGGTCGCGGCCTGTACCACTTCGATAA
>PWVP01000043.1 GCA_003561815.1 Campylobacterota bacterium
ACCAAAGACGATCCGATCGATTATGAGCTGATTGTCGCCATGGATCGGCGCAATATGATGGATCTGGCCACCCTGGGCTGCAAAGGGGCCATCAAGCTGGGCGAGTATGGGCTGCAGAAGGCGGATGTTCCCGATCCCTACTACTTTAAGAGCTTTGATGGGTTTCATGAGGTGTATGAGATGGTGGAGAAGGGGGTGATAAACCTCCTGGATGCCCACTTTTCTCAGGGAGAGTGTCCATCAGCCTGAACCTTTCAGCCCCAACAAGAGGGCTGCTTCTGGCACTACTGCTCTCGCTGCTGGGCGCACTGGCGGCTCTTTACTGGCTGGAGCCGATCTATGCGAAGCTGATTGGGGCGGTGATCTTTTTGGTCACACTCTGGACTAACGAGGCGCTTCCTTTGGGGGCGGTCTCTTTAATGCCGATTGTTCTCTTTCCGGCGCTGGGGATTTTAGAGACCAATCAGACGGCGGGCAACTACGCCAATAGTATCATCTTCCTTTTTCTGGGCGGCTTTCTTTTGGCGATCGCCGTTGAGAAGACCGAGCTGCACAAGATTATCGCCCGCCGCCTGCTTAAGATTTTTCCGGTGACGCCTCGGGGGGTGATCTTCGCTCTGGCTATCACTTCGGCGCTTTTAAGCGCTGTGCTTTCCAATACCACCACCGCACTACTGCTTTTGCCGCTGGCACACTATCTGGCCGAGGAGATGCGCCTTAAGATGCGCCTGGTGCTCGCTATCGCCTTTGGTTCCAGTGTCGGGGGGATACTCACACCGATCGGAACGCCCCCTAATCTGATTTTGATGGGGTTTATGGAGACCCATGCGGTGGCTGCCCCCTCTTTTGTGGGGTGGATGGCGCTCACGGCCCCTTTAGCGGCGGTGATGCTGGTGGTGCTCGCTTTGGTGCTCTCTATCGGCGTCAACCAGATGAGTCTAGGCTATGAGCTTAGCCGCTTTAACCCGATGGATGCTGCCCAAAAGCGGCTTTTAGGGATTTTGGGCACTTTGGCGGCGCTGCTGTTTTTAAACTCGCCGATCGATCCCTACTATGGCGGGCTGGGGCTGGATGAGCGATCGCTGATTCTCTTTTTCGGACTTTTGATGTTTATGCCCGGCATCGGGTTTTTAAAGTGGGAGGATACGAAAAAGATCCCCTATGAGATTATCTTTCTCTTCGGGGCGGGGTTTTCGCTCGCGGCCGCCTTTGCCGCCACCGGGTTTGATGGGGTGATCGCATCGGGGCTCTTGGGCTTTGGTAATCTCTCGCCCTTTGTGCTGATGGCCTGTGTCGCACTCTTTGTCACCTTTGCCACAGGCATTATGAGCAACACCGCCCTGACAGCCATGGTGCTACCGGTGGTCTACACCCTCAGTCTGGAGGCGGGTGTGGATAGCCGGCTCTTCTTGATGGTTGCCACCATCGCGGCAAGCTACGCCTTTATGCTCCCCATCTCGACCCCTCCTAACGCCATCGCCCTCTCAAGTGGCGCGGTGCGTGTGGGGCAGATGGCCGCCTATGGCACGCTTTTTAATCTGATCGGGGTGGCTCTTTTGATGGCCACAGTCTGGCTCTACTGGCAGTGGGTTTTCTAGCCAGGTTTAGTTGTGGCGATTAAGTACGCTGGCAGGGCGGTTGTGTTAGAGTGCCGGTTCCAAGACTTGGCCGTTTTAGGTCTCTGCATTTAGAGCGCTTCAATCAGAGAGGATACTCCGGTTTGTGCGGTCGGGTCAAAACTACTGTAAGGCTTCTTTGAACCCATGAGCGACACCCAAACCCCTGTAACCGAATCCTTCGACTCCCTTGGTCTCTCACCGGCGATTATGCGCGGTGTCAATGAGGCGGGATTCTCTGTTCCCAGCCCGATTCAGATCGAGGCGATCCCCGCTGTTTTAGAGGGCCATGACCTGATTGGTCAGGCCCACACCGGAACCGGAAAAACCGCCGCATTTGGCCTGCCCGCCATGAGTCGGATGAACCGTCAAGGGGGCGTGCAGATGCTTGTGATCGCCCCTACGCGTGAACTGGCCAACCAGGTGAGCGATGAGCTCTTTAAGCTGGGCCGCTTTGCTGGCGTACGCACCGTTACCGTCTATGGCGGTCAATCCTCCATGCGTCAGCTCGATCTGATTGGTCGCGGCGCCCATGTGGTGGTCGCTACCCCCGGACGGCTGCTGGATCTGCTCAGCTCCGGACGGCTTAAGGATTTCAACCCCGCCACCGTTGTGCTGGATGAGGCGGATGAGATGCTCGATATGGGCTTTTTGGAGGATATTCAAGAGATCTTTAAGTATCTGCCCACCCAGCGCCAGACGCTCCTCTTCTCAGCCACGATGCCCCCTCCGATCCGAAACCTGGCCGATCGGATTTTGGTCGATCCGGTCTCGATTAAGATTACCGCCGAAGAGACCACCAATAAAGATATCGCACAGCAGTACTATGTGATCGAGGAGCATGAGCGCGACGATGCGATGTTGCGGCTCATCGATAGCCTCAACCCCTACCGCTCGATCGTCTTTTGCCGCACTAAAAAAGAGGTCGATCGCCTCAGCATGATGCTGGTGGCCAAAGGGTATCCGGCCAAAGGGCTGCACGGTGATATGGAGCAGCGTAGCCGCGAAGAGGTGATTCGTGGCTTCAGAGGCGGCTCTTTAGAGATTCTGGTGGCCACCGATGTGGCAGCGCGCGGGCTGGATGTAAAAGATGTGAGCCATGTCTTTAACTACCACATCCCGTTTGACCCGGAGAGCTATGTGCACCGCATTGGTCGAACCGGTCGGGCGGGCAAAAAGGGGATCGCGATCACTTTGGTGACCCCTTTGGAGTTTAAAGAGCTGCAGCGGATTAAGAAGATTGTCGGCACGGATATTAAGCATGAGCTGATCCCTACTCTGGGCGAGATTAAAAAGGCCAACTCCCAGAAGCTGGTCCATGAGATTTTGCACGCTAAGCTTCACGACGAGGCCCAGGCGGTCTTAAATGCGCTAGAGGAGGAGCAGGATCTCTCGCAGGTGACCCTGAAGCTCATCTCGCTTCTGATCGATAAGCAGGAGGTTGCGGGGCCCGATCGAATCGGTGTCAGCCCGGCGCGGCTGGAGAAGATGCTTGCCGCCTTCCAGCGCCACGGCGGACGCGGCGGCGGACGACACCCTGGCGGATCCAAAGGGGGCTATCGCCGCAGACCCGGTGGCGGTGGCCATCGGCGGCGGCCTGGTGGTGGGCACCGTCCAAACCACTAGCGCATGAGCTCTTCGCCGGAGATAACCCCTCGGGCCAGCGCTGCTCCATCGCGGCTGGAGATTCAGGGCCAGCAGCGGCGCGGGGAGCTTTTTATTGTTCTGGAGACGGTGATGTGGGCCTGGTTGCCCATCCTCTCCATCCTCACCTATCTCCACCTCTCACCGCTCTACTCCCTGGCGATTAGCACCTTTTTAGCCGCAATCGCCTTTGGAGCGGTGTTGGTCATGGGGGGGTGGTGGCGCGAGCTGCGCGATCGGCGCGGCTGGCCCGATCTGCTCTGGAGTACCTTCTATATCCTGACACTCTTTGCCTGCTACTATCTGGCGCTCAGCCTCACCTCGGCGGCCAACGCAGCGGCGATCCTGTTTTTGCAGGTGCTTTTTTCCTATCTCTATTTCAATCTCTTTCGCAGTGAACCCTTGGCGCTGCTCCATCTTGCCGGTGCGGTTTTGATGATGGGCGGCGCGATGGCGATTCTCTTTCCGGGCGAGCTGCGGCTTAATGGGGGTGATCTTCTGGCGCTGGCAGCGGCGATGATTGCGCCGATCGCCAATCGCTACCAGCAGCGCGCCCGCCGCTTTATGAGCGCCCAGACACTTCTTTTTGGCCGTACGCTTTTGAGTTTTCCGATTCTGTTTTTGCTCGCCTGGCTGGTGGCGGGCTCACTCCCCTCTATCGAGGCGATCGGCTCGGTGTGGTGGCTGCTGGCGATTAACGGCTTTTTGCTTTTGGGGCTGGCGAAGCTCCTTTGGGTGGAGGGGATCTGTCGTATCCCCTTGACAAAAGCGAGCGCGCTAACGGCGATCGGTCCGGTCTGTACGCTGCTCTTTGCCTGGCTGATCTTCGCTCAGCCGCCCACCCTTTGGCAGTGGGCAGGTGTGAGTGTGGTGGCGATCGGTGGAGTACTGATCACACGGAAGATAGGCCGCCGATGAAGCGCCAGGAGTCGGCTCAGCGCATACGCTACACACGGGAGCTCGGGCGCTACCTGAGCCGTATCGCTTCGCTTTTAGAGGAGCGCGCTTTAGAGCAGGAGCGCTTTTTTGAGCGTGTAGATGCAGCCTACAAGCGACTCGAGGCGATCGAGCCGGTGGCGCTTTATAGCAGCCACTACGCCCAGACACTCGAGCTGGTCAATACGCTCACGGCGCGACTCGAGCAGCTAAGAGTTCAGCCGGTCATCACGCCGGAGGAGCGCTGTGAGCTAGGTCAGTGGCTGGCCTATCAGCTCAACCAGCTTGAAAAGAGTCGCCGCCGATCGAGCTACTCGCGTAAAAAACAGTCAAAGGATCAGGGGTGGGAGTAGGTAGACCTAAAAAGATTATCCTGGTGGATGACTCCCGGACGATTCTGGAGACGGTGGGCTATGCCTTGGAGCCGATGATTAAAGAGGGGCTCATTCTTTATGAGAGCCATCTGGACCCTAAGGCGCTTTTATGGGATCTGCTTGAGGGGCGTACCGACTACGATCTGCTAATCAGCGATATCAACATGCCCCAAATGAACGGTCTGGAGCTGATCGAGATTATCAAGAGCGAGCAGCGCTTCTACCACAAGCCGATTTTGGTCCTCTCCACCGAGAGTAGCACCCAGATGAAAGCTAAGGGGCGAAAAGCGGGCGTTATCGGCTGGATCGTCAAGCCCTTCGATGCCCACCGTCTGCGCCAGGTGATTTATCGTATCCTGGGGCTTAGGGCTGGCGACGAATAAACGCCTCCCGCTCTAAGGCGCGAATGCCCCCCAGCGTGCGCGCGGCCTCAGCGCGACTCTCAAAGGGGCCGATCACCACACGGGTCAGCCCCGCCTCCTGGCGTGCTTGGGCTACCCACCCCGCTTGACCGGCCGCTTCGATCTTCGCCTTGGCGTTTTGGGGTTTTTGGTAGGCGCCGATCTGAACCCAGTAGCGATCGCCACTGGTGGTGACCGTAGGCTGCGTGGCGGCTTTAGGGGTCTGCTCCTGTAAAGGAGGGCAGGGTGGACAGGGGCGCTCTGGCTGACTCAAAAAGATAAAGTTATCCGCCATGAGCCAGAGCGGTAAAATCAGCACCAAAATGAGGTTTTTCATGGGGGTTGCCTTCGTGTTTGATTCCCTAAAGAGAGAGTCGAAGCAAGCAGTGTTCCTAAGCCGGGTTTAGTGGCGGGGCAGTCGCCTCTGGGCCCGCAAG
>PWVP01000177.1 GCA_003561815.1 Campylobacterota bacterium
CATGGGGGATGGAGGAGTCCGGTACGGGGATCACCATGTCCGCCTCGATCGGTCGCTCTTGATAGAGCAGACGGCCCAGCTCTTTTCGTACCGCATAGACGCTCTGGCCAAAGAGGAAGCTATCGGGCCGGGCGAAGTAGACATGCTCAAAGATGCAGTGTTTAGGCTGCGGCTGGGCAAAGGGGATCGAAACCGGTTCGCTTCCGCGCTGCAAAATCACCATCTCCCCTGGCTCAATCTCGCGGATAAACTCGGCACCCACCAGATCAAAAGCGCAGCTCTCGCTGGCGATCATATACCCCCCATCGGGCAGCTTGGCGATACTCAGAGGGCGAAAACCGTGAGGATCGCGCGCAGCGAAGAGTTTGGTGCGGCTCAAAAAGAGGAGCGAGTAGGCGCCATCGACCTGCATCAGTGCATCGAGAATGCGATCTTGCAATCTCCCCTTCTGGCTCCGCGCGATCAGATGGATCAGATTCTCGGTATCCATGGAGGATTGGAAGATCGCCCCCTCGTCAATCAGTCGCTGGCGCACCACCTGAGCGTTGGGGAAGTTGCCATTATGGGCGATGGCCATCTCCCCGAGATCGTAGCGGGCAAAGACCGGTTGCGCATCGAGAATCGAGTCCTCACCGGCGGTGGAGTAGCGGTTGTGGCCGATCGCGCTCTGGCCGGGCAGCCGGGCCAAAACCGAATCGTTAAAGACATGCGAGACCAGACCGCGATCTTTAATGGTGGCGATCTTCTCGCCATCACTGACGCTGATTCCCGTGGACTCCTGCCCGCGATGCTGCATCGCATAGAGCCCCAGATAGGCGAGTTTGGCGGCGTTGGTACTCCCAAAGAGCCCCACCACCGCACACTTTTCATTCAGGCTACGCAACCGCTTCTCCCCTTATTCTGCTGATGTTTAAAGTTGAAAGTAGTCTTGGATCGAGTAGAGGCCCGGCGGCTGCTTGATGAGCCACTTGCCCGCCTTGATCGCCCCTACTGCGAAGGTGGATCGGTTGGTGGCGGTGTGGGTTAGGCGGATATGCTCCCCATCACCGTAAAACCCGACCGTGTGCTCGCCCACCACATCGCCGCCGCGCAGTGCCATAACACCAATCTCATCAACACTCCGCTCACCAATCACACCGTTTCGTCCACTCACGCGCACCTTATCCAGATCCAGCTCGCGCGCCTTAGCCGCGGTTGAGGAGAGGGTGAGTGCGGTACCGCTAGGGGCGTCCTTTTTATGGCGGTGGTGCATCTCAGTGATCTCGATATCAAAGTCGGGCAGCGCCTGAGCGGCCATAAAGACCAGTTTATTGAGAAGCGCCACCCCTAAAGACATATTGGTTGCATAGAGGATCGGCATCTTTTCAGAGGCCTCTTTCATCAGGTTCTGCTGATGCGCCTCCAGACCGGTGGTGCCGATGACCAGTGCCTTAGGCTCAGCCGCCATCGCCCGCTCCAAAAGCAGCTCTGTCCCCTCCGGGGAGGTGAAATCGATCACCACCTCGCACGACTTTAAAAAGGTGGCCACATCGTTGCTCACCATCGTACTGGGCGGAAGGGAGAAGTCCAGCTCCTTGCGCACATAGACGCTTGAGAGCGTCTCTTTCGTGGCCATCAGGTGCTCTGAAAGGAGTCGCCCCACCCGGCCTGTCGCACCGTAGATCCCGAATGTTCCCATCAGTTTCCTTCGTTTTTGGCTTTTTCTTCGTTGATGTAGGCGATCGCCTCCAGTGCGGCAATCACACCGTCAGAAGCGGCGCAGACCACCTGTTTGGGCGCGTGCTC
Organism: Campylobacterota bacterium; assembly: GCA_003561815.1. GTDB lineage: Bacteria > Campylobacterota > Campylobacteria > Campylobacterales > SZUA-545 > CSSED11-302. Next base: position 1,786 of record PWVP01000177.1, read on the forward strand.
GCGCACATCACCGGCAGCAAAAAGGCCGGCAACATCGGTGTGCATTCGCAGATCAACCTTCACTTCGCCCCACTCGGTGGTCTCACACAGATAGTGGCCCCCCTCTTGCAAAAGGGCGTTGTTGCGCACAATCCGGCCCACAAAGATAAAGACCCCCGGCACCGGCAGATCCCGCTCGCTGCCATCTTTGAGGGTGACCTTCAGGCCGGTTACGCCGGACTGATCGCCACACACCTCCGCTGGCTTCGCCTCCATCACCAGCTCCACATTCTCCCGGGCTTTGAGCCGATCGACCATGGCTGGCGGTGCACGAAACGCATCGCGGCGGTGAATGACATAGACTTTTGAGGCGAGATCGGCCAGATAGAGCGCTTCTTCAATCGCCGTATCGCCACCGCCAATCACCGCTACCTCTTTACCTTTATAAAAGAAGCCGTCGCAGGTGGCGCAGGTGCTCACACCGCGACCGAGAAACTCCTTCTCACCGGCAAAGCCCGCCATTTTGGGCACGCTCCCGGTCGCCACCAGCACGCTGAGCGCCTCATGGGTTTTGCCGCTGACCATCGTCAACAGAAATGTCCCATCCTCACGGCGGGTGATGCGCGCCACCTCGTCCATCTCGTGACGCATCCCAAAGCGGGTCGCCTGGGGCAGCCAGCTCTCCATCAGATCCATGCCGCTAACCACCTCCAGCTGACCGGGATAGTTCTCGATCTCGCTTGATTGGGTAATCTGGCCACCGGGCATCCCCGGCTCAAACATCGCCACCTCTTTCAGGCCACCACGACTGGCGTAAAGACCCGCTGCCAAACCGGCCGGGCCACCGCCTATGATTGCAAAATCCAACATCTGTTCCTCCTTCTATCTAGGAACCCCACAGGGGCTGTTTACGCCCCGTAAAAGCGTCTGGATCTTAACACAACTTCACTAAGGAGGAGGCGCTAAAGCTCCAGGCGCAAAGAGTCCTGTTTGTAGAGTGTGCCGCCCTGCTGCTCCAGCACGATCGCCGTAGGTGAGCGCTCAATCCCGAAGCGGCGGAGGTAGTTTAGGAGGGTATTAATTCCAGCGGTGACATAGATCACCCCCGACTCTGTGGGCGCGCGGCTTTGGGAGAGATCCAGGGCAAGTACCGGAAGGCTATCGGGGTTGTGCAGCCGCGCTAGCACCGACTCCACCGGCTCCTGGTAGCTGCTGTAAAACAGAAGCACATAGTGCTCGTTTTGGGGCACAAAAACCTGCTCATCGCCGGAGTAGAGGACCCACTCATTAAAATCGACAGTGTGAAAACGGGAGTAGAGGTGGCTATAGTAGGCGTAGATAGAGGCGACCATCAAGGTCGCAAAGAGCGAGGCGAACCAGATAGACCGGAATCGCCCGCGGTTTTGACAGAGGCTCAAGCTTAGAGCAGTGCGTCGATCTTCTGCTCAAACGCCTGTTTCGCAGCGGCACCGATAATGGTATCCTCCTGCTTGCCGTTTTTGAAGAAGACAATCGTCGGGATCGATCGGATGCCAAACTTCACAGCGATATCCTGCTCCTCATCGGTGTTGACTTTGCAGATTTTGGCTTTGCCCTCATACTGCCCGGCCAGCTCCTCAATCACCGGCGCAACCATGCGGCAGGGGCCACACCAAGGTGCCCAGAAATCCACCACACATACACCCTCTTTAATGGTCTCTTCGAAGTTTGAACTGTTCAGCTCGATCGCTTTACCCATTTTCTCTCCTCTTTTCGTTGAAGTGGCTTGATTATCACACTTTTTTCTTTAACGGCCCCTGACGGCGGCGGCCTTACCAGCTCCTCTTATTGTTTATACAGGATAAAAGTAACATCCTGCTCCAGATAGCCCTCATGGATCACCAAGCGCTCAGGCAGGAGCTTTTGGCACTCCCTTTTCACCTCCTCGACCGAGATATCCAAAAAGCGCACATCCCCATGAATCGGCAGATGAATATTGAAAGCAAAGGCCCGATCGCAGAGGCTATAGGCAGCTTGGAGCATCTCAGATAGAAAGAGGCGCGAGCCAAAGGCGAAGAGTCCGCTGGCAAACACATAATCAAACTGACACGCCGGGGGGCGCACCAGGATATTTCGCTCCTCAAAGCAGACCCCCGGAAAGCGCCGCCGCGCCTGATAGATAAACTCCGGCACCACATCGTAGCCGGTGTAGTGGCACGCAATCGTCTCCTCTAGCATAAAATCGAGCAGGTCACCCAGGCCGCACCCGAGATCCAGCACGCGACACCCGCAGAGATCGCCAACGCGACTAAGCGCCTCAAAGCGGCGGCGCTGGTTGGCGCGACTGGTCCAGTGTAGCGCGCGGTGGCCCGGACCGTGTCGTTCATAGAGGCGGCGATAGATGCGGCGCTGTTTATCGACGCTGCGCTCTAGAAGCAGGCGGCGCATCATTCGAAGATGATCGTCCGGTTGCCATGGATAAAGACCCGATCGTCAAAAACCAGCCGCAGCGCTTTAGAGAGCACCTGTTTCTCGACATCCTTGCCCGCCCGGGCCATCTCCACGGCGCTATGGGTGTGATCCACCGGCAGGATGCTCTGGGCGATAATCGGCCCCTCATCGAGATCGTTGGTCACGAAGTGGGCTGTCGCCCCGATAATCTTCACCCCCCGATCATAAGCCTGACGGTAGGGGTTGGCCCCGATAAAGGCGGGTAAAAAGGAGTGGTGGATATTGATAATCCGGTTCTCATAGCGGGCCACAAAATCAGGCGTTAAGATCCGCATATATTTAGCCAGCACCAGATACTCCGGCTCATAGGGCGCGATCGCCGCTACCAAGGCCGCCTCATGGCTTTCGCGGGTGTGGCCCTCGTGGCTGACATGGTGATAAGCGATCCCAAACCCCTCAACCAGATCGGCTAGATGGTCATAGTTGCCCACCACTGCCGCGATCTCAAACTCCATCTCATTGTAGCGGTGGCGCAGCAGCAGATCCCCGATGCAGTGGTGCTCTTTGGTCACCAAAATCACCACCCGCTTTTTGCGCTGGCGCTGCAGCCGGATCTGTGCGCTCTGACCCAGCGTGCTCTGCAGCTCATCGACCAGCGCCGCTCCTTCTGAGACCACACCGCTCACCTCGGTGCGCATAAAAAAACGGTTGGACTCCTTCTCCACAAACTCGCTGTTCTGTTCGATATTCAGACCGTGCTGGAGCAAAATGCCGCTGACGGTGTGAATCAGCCCCTTCTGATCATCGGTTTCAATTAAAAGTCGGTAACGGTTTTCCATCCTGCTTCCTGATTTGAGATGAGATGCGGCGGCGTATCTCCTGGCCGATCGCCGCTGCTTTAAACCCCTCGGCCAGCACCGCCTCAGAGCAGACCCCGTGCGAAAAGGGGCGATCAAACACCCCTAGCCGCTGTGCCTCCCCCTGCCAGGAGGCCAGATAGAGCCCCGGCCAGCGGGCCAGCTTGAGTCTCAGCGAGAGGGCGAGCAAAAAGCGGCTATTGGCCCGCACAGGCAGACGCGGCTGCGCTTTAAGCGCCTTAAAAAAGCGCTTTGAGAGGCCAAGCTGGCTACAGAGCCGATCGGCGCTGATAAGCCGGCGCTGGATCAAAAGCCAGGGCAGCAGCAGCGCACAAAGCGGCTCCTCG
>PWVP01000008.1 GCA_003561815.1 Campylobacterota bacterium
ATCTGATCGCGAACATGGGGTGGTATGCGCCGCTCGCAGAAGGCGGTTAGCCTCTGCTCAAGGAGCTGTTTTTGAATGGGTGGCATAGGCATGTTTGGCCTCCGTGTTTCATTTCTTTGCCTCGCTATGTGGCTGTTCTGGCGCGTTTGTTGGAGGCCCTAAGAAATAGAGTGTCTGGCTCCCAGCCTTTTTCTCGGGCAATGCGGTCAAACTCAGAACGATTGTCCAGATGTTTCATCATCCGGTTGACAACCTTTTCGGCCTCGATCCACTCGATTAGATTCGGCTCACCTTCAAGCTTGATCGCCATAGATGGCGCCTCATTAAAAGTGACTGTTCGCTCTAGTGCCTTCCTAAAGAGGGCGGGCTTGTTGCGAAGCAACCAGAGCAAATCTTCACCGGCAGCGTTTAGACAATCGCAGGGGCCAGACCCGGCGTCAAGCACTCTTGCTAAAAGGTCATCTTCATCATGGATGGCCAGGATCTGCTCAAGCGTAGCATTGGTGAGGCCATAGCGCTGACGAGCGAGTGTTGCAATGTGGCCTAGATCGCTCTCGATGAGTGTGATCGCTTCGTTGATGTGCCGTTCAATCTGGGTGAAGAGGCCTACAAAGTAGGCGCGAAGCTGACTAAAAGAGGGGGCCTGAGTCAGCAATGTGTTTAAGCCCGGATCTTTAGCGGACTGTTTACTTTTTAAGAATCGATCAGAGACCAGCTTTGCGGTGACACGGTAGGCTGGGTAGTGCTCTTGGAGGGCATGCATTAGCTGGTGAAAGGAGGAGTGCCCACCTTCGATCAGCGTTTTTAGATCGTAGAAGTCACGGCTCATGATGCGATGCTTCAGAACGGCTCGCATTTTCATGGCCCCAATCATCTGAGTAGAGCCAATCTGTATGGTTCCGTGACTATGCTCACTCTTAAGGCTTATGGCTGTCGTTGCATGGAAGGTGAGCTTGGTTCCGCTGACTGAGAGATCTACCTGGTCTTCTTCGTTGGTGAGAAACTGGACCATATGGCCCGTTTCCGTGAGTCTTTGGGCAACTTGGTCGATCTCTCGGCGCAGGGACTTATCAATCTGGTGAGAGGCAATAAAGAAATCCAGATCTTCTGATAGTCGATGATGAAGATGGATGGAGAGTGCGGTTCCGCCGACTAGGACCCACCTTTTTAGCTCCTCGTAACTAGAAAGTTCTTCAAAGAGTCGTAGGGTTTGCGGGGGCATCGCCCCGACTAGATCAGATTTCAAAATAGGCTTCAAACTCGGGGATACGGATTTTTCGGGCGCGTAACCGTTCTAGGTAGACCTCAATCACCTTACGATCGCCGAACTTTCTTTGGATGAAGGGGTATGCCTCAATCCCACCATCTTCGATGGCGGCACAGATGTAGTTCTCAAGCGCGATAGGCTCTTCGAGATTACTCCAAAACAAAGAGCGCAACATGGTGTACTTCCCCGGCATAATTCGCCCCGTGCGCAAAGCATATCGATCTTGTGGCTTATTATATCGCTTGGGTTTGGGCTTGTGGCACTCATTGAGATTTCGGCGGTAAAACTTCCCTTTGCCGATTTCAACAATAAGCCCCTGCTCCTTGGCGCGACTTACCCAGACATCAGCCCTCTGGGGCGAACCTGCCACAGAAAAGACATCGTTGCCATAGACCCTGTAAGGTTTGAGCTCTTGGAGCTTCTGGATGTAGTTTAGCACCGCAAAAACCTTTCATGATAATCACCTAATTGTAGCGACATTCACAGGGTTTAACAAGTACAAGAAGATGCTTATGAGAGCAGTAGCTCGCCCTCGTCTCCCTCTTGCCGACACCGATCCTCTACGGCTCCACCACAGCAGGCGCAGAAGGCATCCCGCGCGCTCTGCTCATCACCATAGCCGAACACCCCATGGCCACAACTCCAGCAGCGGATATCGACGACTGAGCCAAAATGGTATTCGCTCGCTTCACTTTTGCATCGGGGGCATTGCATACTATCTCCTTATGGCGCCACTACCGCCCAAAAACCAATATTATAAATGATATGAAATATGACGGGCTGAATTAGGCTATTGTAGCGATCTTTGAGAGCACCAAATATGAGGCTAGGGAAGAATACCATGAGAGCCCATAGGAGGTCTTGACCAAAACAATGGACAGCGCTAAAAATGGCGCTAGTGAGCAGGTTTTGGCCAGATATTCCAAAGAACCCTGGCAGGGGCAGGTACCTCTGTAGACCACCTTGTATCCAGCCTCGAAACACAATCTCCTCGGCAATCGGATAGATAAAGAGAAACATGATCAGGCTGGTAGGCTCGAAGGTATGTCCTGCCACATAGAGCCCACCCCATGCAACCGGGGCAGCCAATGCGGCCACCCAGAGGACTCTGTGGTCGTAAACCAATGCTAGATCAGCCTTCTTTTGAGCCACGATGTACCCTTTAGGAGAATAGCCAAGGCTAAAATCATAAACACTATATGATCACCTCTGCCGTCAGGCGAGATTGAACATCCGCCGCCCCCACTGCCGCTTTGTTCATTCTGTCCATCAGGGCTCTGTTCTGCGGTCGACTCTTCATTGGCAGAATCATCCTCCTTGCCGTCCTCGGCCCCATCCTCTTCGGTGGAGCCATTATCAGCTATTTCCTCTGCTGGTAAGATGCTCCAATCCGATGCAGTTAGGATTTCGCCGGGATAGTTGCGGTCAACGCTGCTGCCTAAACCAAGCTGACCATGATTGTTGCGACCCCATGACCAGAGGGAGTTGTCGGTCTTAAAAACAATCATGTGCTCTCCACCGATGTGAGCACCCCGCCAGTCGTAGCGCTGACCAATTCTACTTGGGCTCCTGTAGGTGCTGAGGTTTAGATTGTTTGCTTGACTTAGTTGGCCATAGGTGTTGTCTCCCCAAGCCCAAAGTGAGCCATCGGATTTTTTGGCTACAGAGGCGCCGCCTGCACTGATGTGTGTCCAGTCTAAATCCGCGCCTACTTGGGTTGGTGTGGTTCTACTGGTGGTATGCCCCAAGCCCAACTGTACGCCTGAGTTGTTCCCCCAAGCCCAGAGGCTACCGTTCGTTTTAATGGCGAATGAGCCCCCAGCGCTTGCGCTTGCAATGGCCCAGTCGTCCTGCAAGCCGATGCGTGTGGGGACATAGAGGTCGGTTAGTAGGCCACTCGTGCCTTGTCCAAGCTGGCCAAAGTAGTTCATTCCCCAGCCCCATAACGAACCATCATTTTTAACAGCAATTACATGAAAAGGGCCGGGTGCTATAACGCTCCAGTCAGTATCGGCGCCAATGCGGACGGGATGGGAACGGTGTGCCTCCGTGCCCCAGTCGCCAAGTCCAAGCTGTCCAAAACCATTGTGACCCCAGGCCCAAAGCGATCCATCGGTTTTCAAGGCAAATGAGACGAATGTATTTGAAAAAACCTTTTGCCAGTCTGTATCTGTGCCAACCCTAACGGGTGTATGTCTCTCTGTCCCACTGCCCTCATCGCCTTGGCCGAGCTCGCCATAGGAGTTGCTTCCCCAGGCCCAAAGGGTGCCATCCTCTTTAATGGCCAAAGAGTGTGCTCCGCCGGCGCTAATCGCCACCCAGTCGTTGTCGTTACCTACACGGATAGGGAAATTTCTGTTTGTCGTATCACCGATACCAAGCTGGCCGACTGTGTTGCTTCCCCATGACCAAAGCGTCCCATCCTGTTTGAGTACCAGATTGTGGTATGAGCCTGCCGAGACAATCGGTTTTTGCAGATCGTTATCTGCCAGTAGGGCGGTGCCTGCAAAAAGCAGGAGTACAAACATTCTAAGAACGAGCATTTTGAGCCTCCTTATTCAAGATGCCCTATTGTGCTAAATCAGCTTGCCAACATAGTGTCCGGTTTTAAAAACAATGAAATATCAGTTTATGCTGGCTACAATGATAAAAATCCGATCGAAGTGGAGTTTTATTGTTTAAGAAACACGACTACGACAAGACCCTCACACGCCTGACGGGCATTTTGACCCGGCTCTACTACGGGGAGGTGCTGGGGGTCGGTGAGCTGGCCGAAGAGTTTGGCGTGAGTACCCGAACCATCCAGCGGGATCTGCATGAGCGCCTATCGGGCTTTCCGGTGGAGAAAGCCGGGCAGAAGTGGCGCATGAAAAAAAACCACACGCTGCTGGGCACGCTGGAGGCCGAGGAGACGATCACACTGGAGATCTTGCGTCAGCTCTCACGCAGTGTCGGGCGGGGGTTTTACAGCCGCGCCAATCGTATCCTCAGAAAGCTCCTCACCAGCGAAGGCAGTCCGTTTTATGTGCGTGGTGGTGTAGAGGAGATATGCGATCGCCTTGGCGATGTTCAGATCATTGAAGAGGCCATCCGTAATCCGCAAGCGATTAGCTATACCTACACCTCGGCCAAAGGCACAAAGACTGTGACCGTCTGGCCGCTGAAAATTATCAGTTTTGAGGGGTACTGGTATCTGATGGCCTATGAGCCCGCCAGTGCGCTCTATAAGAAATATTATCTACCCGGCATGAGTGACCTCACGACCACCGGCGATTCATTTTCCCTGCCATCGGATGTGAGCGATCGCATGGAGAGCGCCATTAATATCTGGTTTCGTCCAGAAATTGAGCCATACGAGGTGCGACTACTGGTCACCGGGGGTGCGGCTAAATACCTAGCGCGCCGAGCGTTTGCCCCCACACAGAAGATACTCGCTCGCCATGGTGATGGCAGCGTGGAGATTAGCTGCCACATTACACACGACATGGAGATTCTCCCTGTTGTCCGCTATTGGCACCCGGAGGTGCTGGTGGTCGCACCAGTTGATCTCAAAAAGCGGGTCATAGAGGATGCCAAGCGGTTTTTGGAGAACATGGATGCTCTGGGTTGAGCCCCTTCTTATTAAAAAATATGGGTATTATTTAAATAATGAAATTCCTTATTAAAGGTTTTACTCCATGAGACGAGAGCAGGCGGCGCACTACAGGGTGAGTAGTGCAGGAGGTGAAAGTGTACGCGCCTTTGTGCCTGCACCCTTGCCACCGGTTCCGCCGCTGGATCTAAGTGGCACATTTCAGGCCAAACTGGAGCGGGCCACACTGGCACTGGGGCGGCTGGATAGTGTGGGTGTGCTGCTGCCCGATCCGCAGCTCTTTCTTTATGCCTATGTTCGGCGCGAAGCGGTGCTTTCATCTCAGATTGAGGGGACGCAGTCTTCGCTTTCGGATCTACTGCTTTATGAGCTGGATGAAGTGCCGGGCGCGCCTTTTGATGATGTGGTGGAGGTCTCTAACTATGTTTCGGCGCTCGATCACGGCATGGCACGGCTTGCAGAGGGTTTCCCGCTGTGCAACCGGCTGCTGCGCGAAATGCACGCTAAGCTGATGGCGGGTGGGCGTGGTA
>PWVP01000148.1 GCA_003561815.1 Campylobacterota bacterium
ATCGTCCGCCACCACCACGAGAAGCTCGATGGCACCGGCTACCCCGATGGACTTAAAGGTGAGGAGGTGGATTTCTACGCCCGCATTGTCGCCATCAGCGACATCTTCGATGCCCTCACCACCCGGCGCAGCTACAAGCCCGCTCTGAGCACCTTTGAGGCGCTAGGGCTTATGAAAAACAAGATGGCCACAGAGCTGGATACGGTGCTCTTAAAACACTTTATCCAGATGATGGGCAAACACTAGCGAGGAGGACGGGCCCTCCAAAGAGGGCCCTTCGAATCAAGTGACTCAGTAGAGGGTAAATTTAAACCCAGATAGGGTGTTCTCCCCCTCACTGGTAATCTTAAGCGATGCAAAACCCGCTTCGCCACCGTCGGCACTGATGCGGAAATCACCCCAACGCTCCACCCAAATCCAGCGATCGGCCCAATAGACCGGCTCACCCGCACTATCAGGCGTCCAGTGATCAAATGCCCCGTTGCTATTCTCATCCACAAAGAGAACCAGACTGAGATGCTCGCGGTTATTCAAGCTGGCATTGATCTCACCCAGAGAAACGGTCAGACTGGCTTCACCTACCGAATCAACAGGGACTGCCCCGATAGTGCTCACCTGGCTGCCATCCACTTCGCTCCACTTTTCGCCAATCAATGCCAGCTTCAGCTGTTGGGGGAGCTCGCTTTGGCCCTGGCCCAGCTGCACAGCGGCACTAAAGGTCACCTCTGTCTCATCACTGGGGATATCCGGAGTTCCGACCGTAAAGGAGGTGTGGCTATCGCCCCCTTGCGCCACTTCACGACCGGTATTTCGATCAATCAAGACCAGTGTGACCCCCACATGGTACTCTTCGCCCTCACTGCTCTCCGGCAAGGAGACCGGCAGGGTAAAGGAGTTGGCAAAGATTACGCGGTCATCCCACCAGCTATTGTAGATCTCCTGATTACACTTGCGCCAATCCTCCTGCTCCCAGCACCACCGCATTTTTTCATCTGTAGTGTCGCCCTCAGCCTCACCGGGGAGATAGAAGCGAGAGAGGTGGATGCGATAACCAGCCCGGATATTTTCCGGCAGCTCCAGACTGCTTAGATCGGCTCCCTCCCAACGGAAGGTGGGCCGCTCTAGCTTCTCTCCGCTATTGGGGGCAAAGATGGTGGGGCCGCCTGAAGTGGTGAACGCTTCCCACTCCGCCTGATACTCCTCCTCGTCAATGCCCGAATACCACTTGGGGTAGGCCCGGGGACTGGTAAGTCGCGGACTGGCATCCACACCGCCCAATACAAAGACATCATGGAGGGTAAAGGTGTGCGCCTCCCCGTCCACCGTCACTCTTAAAGTATAGGTGCCACTCCTAAAGTCAGTCACCACATCCTCTTCCTGTTGAGCCCACGGCTCTAGCTGCACATCAATCCAAGACCCATCCGAATCGTCCATATCTAACAACAGATCGACTGTCCCAGTCGTGCCGCCCTCTTTAGGATAAGTAAGGGTGGCTGTCACACTTTCGGGCGAATCAAAAAGCCACGCCGCAGCACTTAAACCAAACGAGGCTCTCAATGCGCTCACCTCACCATCACTCCCCTCCATCCAAAGGCGCTCCGAGCGGATCTCGACATGATCAAGAAAGACACCAGGATAGTTGGCCGCCGTCTGGGAGTTTAGGCCCAAATCTATAAAGATAAACTCGGGATTAAAGTCAAAGGGGTGAAAATCCCGTAGGGCCTCCCGGTAGGGCACCTTATCTTTAAGTTCATCATAAATCGCCTCCTGGGCGAAGATGTCCACCAGATAGATCACATAAACCACCGCCTGACCCAGATTCTGAAACTCTGTATCCGGCGTCATGTTTTCAGCAAAGCTTTTAGGAAAGAGTTCACCCACAATCACCGGGAAATGGGCCAGCTCTTTTAGGTCCGCTTCGGTTTTGTTCTCTTTGGCTCTGAGGGTGTGGTAGTTGACAATCGCCTCCTTCGCTTTAGCGAGAGCGCCACCCGTGCTAGGACTTTGCATACTGGTGTTAACTTCAGTCAAAAGCGCGGCCAGCTCACCCTCAGTGATATTATCGTCCCAGCCTCTCCACTGCAGCTCCCCATCCTCAAGATCCAAAAAGAGAGTATCGCCGATACTCTCCGAGAGAGAGCCCACCGTCTTAAGCGAATCGGGCAGTGAAGCCGTATAACGATCCGCCAAAAAGAGCACCATCCACTCCGGCGCGCCCCCATCATCCATCATCTGAGCAAAAATAGTGCGGATAATCTCGGCATGGGTCATATTGGCCAGCATGGCACTCTGGGCGCTGCTTCGTGCCGCACCGATATAGGTACTCACATTGCTATCAGAGAGTACCGATCCGCTCACCTCGCTCACCCGCGCATTCTCCGATGAGATGCCCGCCAGTGTCTCCAGATCTTCAGTGGTCTGGGCCACCATGCTGGGAATCGCAATCACCCCCTGGCTGACCAGCGTCCTTACCGAAGACTCCACCGCCGATTTTACGCTCTCCATAATCTCATGGACCAGATCGGCCGTAGCACGGGTGCCGCTGATCGCCTCCTGAACCGCCCGCACGATTGCATCCACCACCAGTGTCGTGACGGGATCGACCCCCGCCTGGGCACTGGTCGCATTTTTAGGCACGGCTGCATTGGTGCGAAGCTCCAGCACACGTCCATCTTGCACCTTTCTCAAGTAGCGCACCACATAGGTATGACCATCGGCGATATTGGGACATGTGTAGCTACTGCCACTGATGGAGCACGAGATCCCGGTGGGCTTGAGCTCCCCCTCCTCATTTACCACAAAAAGCACCACCAACTCTTGAGCATCAGGGGCACTAAAGAGCGATCTTCCAGAGATAACTCGCTCAGAAGAGTCGCTGCTCAACAAGGAGCGATCGGAACTGGAGAGTCCGTCAAACTTCACCTCGCCACTTAGCGTAGCTCTTCCCTCGTAGGGGTTGGTATCACCGTTTCCGTTGGTACTGCCCCCACTCTTACTATCGCAACCGGTCATCACCAGCAGCGAGAGAAACAAAACAGCCAAAAGCCGAACGACCTGCCTGCCCATTTGATACTCCTTAATGTCTCTGTACCTCGAAAGATATAGACCCACACTCGGGGTCAACCACAACTGTTTTACAAAGCAACTATAGCACAGAAAGTTGACGGATTTGTCGCAAAAACAAAAAGGAGTCAAAATGTGGTCGCCGATCGGTTATGAAGCCTAATCTTTCGCGCCCCAACCCGGATCCATCAGCTCCGGTGGCATCCGATCGACAGCGGGTGCGGCACCTTTGTGGGTGTAACTGGGGTAGGCGATCTCGATATCCTCAGCCGCATTAAACGCATCGATCACCTCAGCGCTGATGGTGCTTCTAAGGGGCAGCGTCGCATAGGAGTTGGTCAGGTACCACAGGCTCACCTTGATTCCGTAGGTGTGGGCAAAGGTAAAAACCCTCGGCTCCACACTCACCGAGCGCATGTTATAGCGCATGCGGAGGGTGTTGTAGTGTTTGCGGGTGATATCGGTGTACCCCTTGGCGTGGCGGGCGGCCACCTCTTTAGCGATTTTTAGCGCCTTTTTATGGTTGGAGGTGAAGCTGATGACCACATCAACCCCGTCCCAGACCGTCTTCATCTCATCGTAGCTGTAGTTTTGGATAATGCGGGTGAAGATGTAGTTGTTGGGGATATGGATAATCCGTCCGGCCCGGCGGTTTTGCTCATAGGTTTCCAGCGTCACATCCTCAAACAGCATAATGCGCGTCAAGCCGACCTCGAGCACATCGGCCACCACCACATCCCCCTCATACACCACCCGGATCCGATCGCCCACATGGATCGAGCCACCAATAACAATCACCAGCCACCCGAGCATACTCATAAACCAATCCTTCATCGCAATCGCGATACCGGCGGATATGAAACCGAGCAGCGTGACGAAATAGAGGATATTTTCGATGTAGTTAAACACCAGTACCAGTAAAACCACCAAAACGGTGATGATATTGGCCGCGCGGTTGGCGCTATAGAGCCGCTGCGTATCGCTGATGGTGCGGCGCATCAGCAGCTTGATCAAAAAGAGCGCCCCGAGCAGAACCACCACCGCGATCAGGATATTGACCAGCTTGATGGTCTCGGTCTTAATCTCCTGTCTGAGCGCACTCTGCTGCGCCTCAAAGCGGCGCTCTTGCACCCCCAGTGCTGTGGCGTACACCTCCTGAGCAGCGCTAAACTCCCCCACCATCAGACCCACCTGACGCAGCGTGCGCTCTGCCTGCTCTAAAGCCGCCTCATCCTTTAGGGTGCGCAGGTGGGTGCGGCGCTCCTGGAGCAGCTGCTTTTTGCGCTCTAAAAGCCCGATGGTTCTATCCAGCTGCTCTAAGCGACTTCGGTGGCTCTCAAAGTAGCGCTCCATCTCACGAATATGAGAGAGCGCAGCCAGAATCGCAAAGGGGTTTCGCACCTCCGGCGGCTCCGGGAGAGACTCCACACGGGTGAGGTTCTCATAGGGCGAAAGCCCAATCTCGCCGAGTAGATCCAGTCGGGTCTGCAGGGTGGCCACGCGGCTTTGAAGCTCGGCGTAACGCTCCTGCGAAGCGGCATCGCGCCGGGGGGCCAGCCGCTGCATCTGCCCCTCTAGCTGCTCCTTTTCCGATCGGAGCGCCAGATAGTCGCGGTGATCAAAAAACCGCTTAATCCAGATATTGTCCGGATCGATCACCCGCTCAAGCTGCGCTAGCTCCGGTGCGATCAGCGCCAGCTCCTGCTGCGCCTGACGGCTCTCGTTCACATCCGCAAAGGCTATACTTACCCCAAGAAGCCCCAGAAGAAGCAGCCGCGCTACACGATACACCCTAAGCCTCCACGATCGCTTCGAGCACCTGCTCGCGTGGCGCCTTTTGGGTTAAAAGATAGCCCCCTATTCCCTGGGGCAGCACGAAGAGAATCTTTCCCGATCGGCTCTTTTTATCCAGATAGAACGCCTCATAAAACGCCTGGACATCCTCCACCGGATAGCTCAGGGGCAGCTCATAGCGTGCCAGAAGGGCGGCGATGCGATCAGCCTCTTTGGGCTCTAAGGCGCCCATCTTGACCGCCAGACGGTTGGCCATCACCATCCCCATCGCCACACACTCGCCGTGCAGGTAGCGGCTGTAGCCACTCTGGCGCTCAATCACATGGCCGAAGGTGTGGCCGTAGTTGAGCACCTGACGCAGGCCCCCCTCCTTCTCATCCTTAGAGACCACCTCGGCTTTTAGCCTCACGCAGCGCGCGATCGCCTCAAGCAGCTGATCACGATCGTGCAG
>PWVP01000195.1 GCA_003561815.1 Campylobacterota bacterium
GAGATCGCCCGCGCACTGGTGGCCGAGCCGAAGTTTATTCTGCTCGATGAGCCCTTTGCGGGGGTCGATCCCATCGCGGTGATGGATATTCAGAAGATGATCCGCTTTCTCGCTTCTGAAGGGATTGGTGTGCTGATTACCGATCACAATGTCCGCGAGACACTGAGCATCTGCGATCACGCCTATGTGCTCCACGCCGGGGCCATCCTGGCCAAGGGGGATGCGCGCAGCGTCGGCACCCACCCGGATGTGATCAAACACTACCTGGGTGAGAACTTCAAGCTATGAAGCTCCGCCAACAGATCGGCACCAAAGCACGCATCAGTGCCACCATGCGAAACTGGCTGCCACTTTTGCAGTGTCCGATTACCGATCTGGAGGCGAAACTCAAAGTCGAAAGCGAAGCGAACCCCTTTTTAGAGATCAACGCCGCCCATGAGCTCTCCTATGAAGATCACGATCCGTGCGAGGAGGAGAGCGCCGAGGAGATGGACTTTCGCGGCGAAGAGGATGACTACTACCGCCGCAGCGAGCCGAAAAACTCCGTTACCGACGCGATCGAAGCCACCACACTGCATAGCGGCTCACTCTATGATGCGCTCTATGATCAGATTACCGATCACCTCTTTCCCACCCCCCGCTCACAGGCGATCGCCCATGCGCTGATTGCCCAGATCGATAATGAGGGGTTTTTTGAGGGGGATATTGAGCAGATTGCCGCCGCCTGTGAGAGTACGCCTGAGCAGGTCGAGGCGATCCGCCGCCGCTTTGAGCAGCTCTCCCCTGCGGGGGTGGGGGCCAGAGATCTCAAAGAGTGCTTTACCTTTCAGCTGCGCGAGTACGATCTTGACGATACACTCTATGGACTGCTTATCACCCTGATAGGGGATATGGACAATCTTCACAACTACCACAAAGAGCCGCGCTTTAGCGAGGCGATGGGGATCTTCAAGCGGTTTAAAAACCCCCCGGCTGTGGAGTTTATGGCCGATTCGGATCAGGTGGTGCCCGATCTCTTTGTCTTCGATGAGGGCGATCGGCTCGAGGTGCGGATCAACGACGCCTACTACCCGGAGCTACATCTAGAGGAGATCCCCGGCCTGCCCAAAGAGGAGTTTATCCGCGCCAAACTCAAAGAGGCCCGCGATCTTATCGATGCGGTCAATATGCGAAAAGCCACGCTTTATAAGATCGGCCTGATGATCGTGGAGTATCAGTACGACTTCTTCAAAGGCGATGAGATTCGCCCGATGAAGCTGGCCGATATCAGTGAGGATCTCGGGCGAAACGCCAGCACCATTAGCCGCGCCATCTCGGGCAAATATCTCGCCTGCGATCGGGGGGTTTTTCCGCTTAAGAGCTTCTTTAGTATCTCGATTGATGACACCTCCACCCGCGCGATCAAAGAGTACCTTCAGAAGCTCATCAAAGAGGAGCCGCGCGAAAAACCGCTGAGCGATCAGAAACTTCTGCTGGCGATCCAGGAGCACTTCGAGATCAAAATGGTTCGCCGCACCATCACCAAATACCGCGAACAGCTCGATATTGCCACCTCCGGCGAGCGAAAACGGCTCTATCTGTTGGGGTGATGGCCGATATGTTCTGCTATAATAGTGACGGATTAGAGAAAAGGGGCGTGTGTGAAGCTAAAAGTGGGCTTTAAGGTTCTTCTTATAGGGGGGCTCTGTACCCTCCTGAGTGCGCAGATCCCACCGGGATCGCGTATGGATGTGCAGCTGCTTCAGATCGCGCAGCAAGCCTACGATCGCGGCGAGTGGGTTAAGGCTTATCAGGCGTTTTGGCGGCTGGAGCGCACCGAGGAGAGTCTGGCATTTATCTACTTCTACCTGGGACGCACGGCGTATGAGATGGGGGATTACGAGCTGGCCAAAAGCCACTACGAGAGGCTTTTAGAGCTGGAGCCCGATCACCCCACCGCCCACTACGAGCTGGCGCGCACCCATCTGCGTTTCGCCCGCCGCCACGAAAACGAAGCGCGCGATCTCTTTAGCCGGATTCCTAAACGCCAGCTTCCGCCGGAAGCCAGACGGGTGGTGAGCGACTTTGCCGGTTTCTCCCGACTGCCGCACGGCCACTCGATTCAGGGCGAGCTGGAGGCGGTAGGGTTTATCGACAACACTGCGCCGCTTCTGCCGCGACTGATTGATAACCGCTACGGCCTGCTCGATCCCCAATCCTCCAGCCGCGATACCGAGAGCACACGGGGCAACGCTCTTACCCTTGGATTGCACCACACCTACCGCCAGGTGGATGACTGCGGCTTTCGCTGGCAAAACCGCCTGGAGGGGGGACGCATCCACTACCCCGGTGTCAGCGATGCGCGCATCTGGCGCTACCACGCCTCGACGGCCCTCTCCTTTCGGGTGGATGAGCGCTTCTGGTTTACCCCCCAGTATTTCCGTGAAGGGGCCAGCTTCGCAGGCGGGCTGATTGAGTACGATCGCGAAGGGTGGGCGTTTGAGTTTCACGGCTATCCCCGCGAAGATCTCAAAACCTGGGCCCGCTTCTCCTGGCACAAAGAGTACTACGATGAGAACAACGAGACCAAAAACCGTGGCCTGGGGGTGCGCGCAGGCGCAGAGCGCCACTATGGACCCCACCGGCTCTTTGTGGAGGCGGGTCTGGATGTGACCACAAAAGAGGAGGATGAGAACGATCAGCAGCTCGGACTCTACAACCAGAGCTCTTTGACCCTGCGCTGGGCCCACGGTTTCACGCCGGTGGCGACCGGCATTATCGAAGGGGAGCTCTACCATCTGGAGTGGAAAGATACCGAGCAGAGCCGTCAGGACACCCTGGGGGTGCTGGGTGTCGGGCTGCAGATGCAGGTGCATGAGAGCTGGCGGTTAGATTATGGTGTCAAACTGGCCCGCAACGAAGCGGATAGTGGTGGCGAAAGCTACACCAAAAGCCTGGTGCGCGTCGGTGCACGCTACCTCTTTTAGCGCAAGGAGCAAACAATGATGCGATGGTCGATCCTCTGGCTACTTTTGGCCTCTGTTTTATGGGCAGAAGGGATTGCCCGTCTGGTGGGGCTACAAGGGGAGGTGCATATCCGCCGGGACAATATGCTGATGCTCTCAAAAGCCGGCATGGAGCTCACCCTCGCCGATGTGGTTGATAGCCGTGAAGATGGGCGTGCGCGGGTGGTTTTCCACGATGAGACGGTGGTGAGCGTGGGGCCCAACACCACCTTCTCCATCGCCGAGTTTAGTCAGGAGGCGGGCGAGGAGGCGATCGCTCTTGAGAGCCGCCGGGGGGCCATGCGGGTCATCACCGGCCAGATTGGGCGTGTCGCCCCCGAGCAGTTTCAGGTCCGCACCCGAACCGCCACCATCGGTGTGCGGGGCACGCAGTTTGCCGTCACCATCGCCGAAGGGGAGGAGTCGATCCTCTGCACCCAGGGCGAGATTGAGCTGACCCTGCTTGGACCAGCGGGGCTCTATCGCGACTACGACTGGGTTAAGCCCCCCTTTGGCCTCACCCCCGCTGCACCACCCCGCACCCCCGATCGGGTCATCCTGGGAGCCGGGGATCTGGTCAAAGCACGCTTTGAAGCGCCTGAGCCGCTCCCCGATGTGCCCGGCGTACTCACACTCGCCCCCCTGGCCGCTGTCGCCTTTGAACCGCCAAGGGCCGCCGAACCAGAAGAGGTGGAGCAGATTGTCGCCCAGGTGGCCGATGACGCTCCGGCGGTGATGGATCCCGCCCCGGTGATCAACGAGTACCGCCAGATCATGCGACTGCCGCCGGAGGAGCCGCTGATTATCCGCGAACTGGATCTGCCCGATGCGCGACCACAGATGCGTCTGCCCGATCTGCGTGAGCAGGCCGATCCCGGCCGTCTGCGACAGGATATCCGATGAGTTCAAGCGCGCGCACCGCTGTCGCCCTCTTTAGTGGGGGGCTTGATAGTATGCTCGCCTGTCGGCTGATTGCCGATCAGGGTATCCGCGTGGTCGCTCTGCACTTTGATATCGGCTTTGGGATTAGCGAGGCTAAGCGCGCCTGGCTGGAGCAGGCCGCCACCGAAGCCCGCGCAGAGCTTCATATCGTAGACATTGCCGATCAGTTTATCGGCGAGATTCTCTACAACCCCAAACACGGCTACGGCAGCGCCTTTAACCCCTGTATCGACTGTCACGCCAATATGTTCCGCCACGCTGAGCGCTACCGCCAGGATCACGGATATGACTTTTTAATTAGCGGCGAGGTCCTAGGCGAGCGCCCCTTTAGCCAAAACCGTCAGGCGCTTGGCATCGTCGCTAAAGAGTCGGCTCAAGATCGCATCCTGCGCCCACTGAGCGCAAAGCTGCTTGAGCCCAGTCTGGCCGAGCAAAAGGGGTGGGTTAAGCGCGACGATCTAGAGGCGATCAGCGGACGCAGCCGCAAGCGCCAGCTGCAACTGGTCGCCCAGTACGGCATAAGCGCCTATGAGAGCCCCGCAGGTGGCTGCCTCTATACCGATCCCGGCTTTGCCATGCGGCTGAAAGAGGCGAGCCGCTACACGCCGCCCGATAGCGAGGAGATCAAACTCCTCAAAATCGGTCGCCATCTGCGACTGCCCGAGGGGGCCAAGCTGATTATCGGGCGCAACGCCGAAGAGAACCACGCCCTTTTAGAAGCCTCCTGTAGCCGCTATCACCGAATCGAGATGCCCGAGGGGCTCATCGGGCCGGTGAGTCTGTTACAAAAAAGCGTCAGTGGTGCCGATCGCGCGCTGGCAGCGCAGCTGATTCTCACCTACGCGCGAAGCAAGCCTACCGAGTACTACACACTTCAGATTGATCAAACCCCCATCACGGCTCAACCGCTCGCCTCTAAATCCGAAGCGGCTCAATACCTGATTTTAGGGGCCTAAAGGGTTGACAAGCGCCTCTTTTTTAGGCTTAATACCACCATAATTGTGGGGTATTTAACTAAAAGGTTCGCGCGATGAATAAGCAGCAGCTGATCGATGCCACAGCCCAAAGAAGCGGTCTGCGCCCGGCCGAGGCGAAGGTGCTGCTCGATGCCACCCTCAAAACCCTCTCAAGCCACCTGATTAGTGAGCACACCATCACCCTGAGAGGCTTTGGCACCTTTAAAACCGTCCTTAGACGGCGGCGGCGCTTTTTTAACCCGGCTGCCAAAGCGCTGATGGAATCGCCTAAGAAGATTGTCGTCAGCTTCAAACCCAGCCCGATCCTGACCGATCGCATCAATGGACGC
>PWVP01000224.1 GCA_003561815.1 Campylobacterota bacterium
ACCAGGATGTCGTGTTCCGCCAAGATAGCAGGAACCTGATGCTTCTCTACTTGGCCCTCGAAGTGAATGTCGCGACCAATGCCCACCGTCTCGGCCAACCGTCGTAAGCGTCTTTCGTGATCAGGGTGTCCGCTGCCAACCACAGTAAGAAGAGGTTTTAGATCAGGACGTCTCCTCTTGATGTGGGAGACAGCCTCCACGGCCGTATGCACGCCCTTGTGTGGGCCTAGCCCGCCCACGTAGACAATGCGGGGTGCTTCTTTATCGAACAATGAAGTATGAGGTTGATGGTCGACGAAAGGCTCCAACCCGATACCGCACAGCACCACACTAGCATCCTCAAAGGCTGGGATCTCAGCGGCGAGCTTCTGCTTCAGGAATTGGCTCCCGCAGGCTACATTCCGGAATTCCAGTGATGGCGGATACCCTTCCCGCTTCAGACGGCGGAGCGCTACCCGAGAGAGATAAGGCATCAACAGCCGCCCCACAGTCCCCGTAGCCTCGGTAAGCCAGTAGCGTGTGTGCACATCCGGCTCAAGTGGCCAAAGGTCCTCAAGCCAATAGGCCACCGGCACACCACTGTGCTCTGCGACGGCCGGCACCCAGCGCGATAGGTTCCACATGCCCCAGAAAAGAATAGCGTCAGGGGCGATGTCCGCTATCGCAGATTGAACAGCAGCGGTATTATGCTTTTCTTCATAGTCGCGTCGAAGGAAGAAACGCGGTGGACTGTAGTGTTCGAGATCCGCCTCAAGGAAGAGTGTTCGTGTAATATGCCCAGCCCGCGCATGGGCCGCGACGCCGTGGCGACTGGTCAGAACACGCACATCGTGTCCGCGGTCACGGAGCGCGTCGGTTACTTCTTGGCAGTGCTTCTCATAGCCGCCGATGTCGTGAGGTGGGTAGAAACTGGAGACAAACAGAGTCCGCATTAGCGATCCGAGACGAGCCCGCAAAGGGGCGAGCGCCCTTCCACGAGGGCTCGATACACCGCGACTTGCCTTGCCATCACATCGTTGATGTCGAAGAGCCGGCGTGCTCGTCTGCGTGATTCCTGGCTCATCCTATCTCTGAGCCATGGTGAAGCAGAGAGCTCGAGTATCGCGTCGGACAGAGCGCGAGCGTCGTCCACCGGGACGAGTAAGCCAGTGAGCCCGTCGTCGACAATCTCAGGAATGCCGTTCACCGGTGTCGCCACCTGCGGGGTCCCTACGGCAAGCGCTTCTATCAACACACGAGGCAACGTTTCAAAGCGAGAGGGTAAGACGATCATATCAGCTTGATGCAGATAGTGTCGCACTTCATCTTGCGGCACCGCGTGCACGTGCTCGGCCCAGCTTGCTGCTTCCTGCATAAACCCGTCGTGCCGGGCCTCCATGTCACGCGCAACGTTTCCTAGAAAGACAACCCGGGCTCGAGGCTCTACATCGTGCACCATTCTGAGCGCATCAAGAAGGGTATCGCACCCCTTGCGTAGCTCGATTCGCCCGAGATACAGAATCGATACACAGCCCTTATCCCTTGAAGCCCTACTTGAGGGCTGGTTCCATGCGGAGTAATCGACACCGTGTGGCAACGAGCCTATTCGCGAAGGCTCGACGCCAAAAACCGATTGATAGTGTTCTACCCGCTCAACTGACACTGCGAGGACGAAATCCGCGCGACGGACGGACAGACGCTCGAGGGCGAGCTGGAACCTGGCGCCACACCAATTCGCGTGCTGCAGTGATAGATCGAGATATCCGTGACTGCGAACCAGTATCGGAGGCCAGCGCGAGGCCCCCATTAGCCCCCACGAGCCCAAACCATAGGAATCCGCAACTTCGATGACATCAAAGGGACTCGCCGAGTGGAGGCCCCTGACCACCCGCCAAGCACCTACCGAGTTCTCAAGAAGATCCCAGCCACAGTAGGCCTCTCGCAATACACCCAAGCCCGGGATGCGCGAAGCGTATGTCAGCAGCCGCCTGGGTCGGATACGCACCGGCGACACCTGATGGAGCTGAACACCTCCATCGTCAAGCGTCTTGCGATCATCACGGCGTGCGACGACGATCACGTGTACATCGTGTCCGTGCGCGGCAAGCCACTGAGCAGCATCTCTGGTGTAGGTGGCGATCCCACCGAACGGAGGGCACAGCGCGTACTCTGGCGTGACGAAGCATATCCGTAAGGCCATCTCCTCCTCCACAGGCTGAGCGCCGGTCATAATAGGCGTCTAACGATACCGGCGCCGGAGCTGGTCGGCGAGCACGATGGCAACCAGCGCCAGTGACAATGTGCCACCAACCACGACAGGAAACGCAGGGGAAGACCTGGAGGTGTCCGAGAGGACAACCGCGGCATCGTCGACGGCACCAGCCGCTGGCTCAACTGTCGGGGGGACTCTTGCTGTGGCAGCGATGTCCTGCCCCTGCAACGTCGAGACTGGTGTGCGATCAACTGATGTCACCGTGTCCAGCGGGGGCACAGGGAGGTTCTTCACCGTGTAGTAGAGTCCCGGGCCCCAAAACGGCATAATGACAACTACTAACTGGTTGCCGTTGACGATGGCTAGCCGTGTGTTCTCGGTCTGCTCGGGAACTGGTCGCAGATCTAGCGGCGTCGACAAACCCTCCCCGGCCCAGAACGCATATTCCCCATCTCCGGTGATGACATGGAGGACTCCTTGGCTGTCCAAAGCCATATCGAGATAGCCGGACTGGCCTCTGCGGATGCCGAGGGTCAAAGGTTCCTGCCAAGTAGCTCCATCATCGTAGGAGCGCTGTAAGAACCGACCTTCGTTTCGACTCGCGATACCGGCTTGCCAGCCCACGTATACAGCACCGTCGGCTGTCGCCAATAGATTGATACCGCTGTTGGCTAGCTCCCCGAACCGTACGGGTTCAGCCCAAGATGCGCCGCCATCGCTGGTCTTAGTGTAGAAGATCTCATTGTGCTCCGCCGGCCCATCGGCGGCAGGGTACTGGTTCCAGACGATATGCACCTGCCCGTCCAGTCCAACGTCGAGACGCGGTGCGGACATCCACACGTCTGGAGTGCTCTGACCGATCTGAATCGGAGCGGACCAATCCTGGCCTTTGGCATCAGAGTATGCGTAGTAAGCATCCCCTCTGTAAACAGCATATACGACGTGGAATGCACCAGACGCGTCCTGTTTGACATCCATAGGCCCGGCGGCGCTTCGTCGCGGAACGATGACTGCCTCTGGGGTGGACCAGCCGCGCGGAGAAGTGGCCGCATCAGCCCAGGCCCAGCTGTGCATCACCGAATCAGATGCCCAGAAGAGGTGGAGCCTACCGTCGCGAGCCGCCACAAGACTTGGAACTCCGAGTGCGAAATTCGCGGCCGGCGCCAGTATGTCTATTGGATGGGTCCAGCTCGCACCATCCCAACGACTGTAGTAGTACGCACTTTCGTCGCGAGGTGCCCACACGAGATGTGCAGAGCCAGACGGATCTGAGACTAACGCCGTCAAGTAGCTGTTCACCATACCCTCGTACAGAACGGCAAGGGGCATCCACTCAGCGCCCCCCTGTGCGAGAGCTACTATCGGACGCCAGGCTACAAGTCCAAGCATCACACACAGACTTACAAGATGTGTCAAGATGCAGTCCACAACGGACCACCGCGGCTCACGATCTTGGTGGCGCACATCGATCATCACGTCTCGCCCCGCTGAAGCTGACGGGACAGCCGCCTATAGTGCCCTCGCAGTCTGTCAGCGTATTGCTCACCCAGGAGTAGGTCTGCAGCTATCGATAACACGCCTGGATTTCGGAGCCACGATGGGTCGTTCCGGATCATCTGCACCAGGCAGTGGCGGGCTGTCCGTCTCGCAATGTGCTCCGTGCGAGTAGTGAAGACATAATAGGCACATGCACGGCCCAATGCACGGGTCAACCACGCATCAGGAAGTGTATACTCCTCTTGCCATTTGGCCAGTGTGCGGCGAACGACAGCCAAACCTTCCTCGGGGCCACCCGCCGCTCTAGCCTTCTCCACAACCAGCTCGGCCGTATAGTTGCTCTTGGCCTCTCGGATGATACTGTCGTAGTGGGGACCAAGATGGTCGCTGAACGCCTCGTACATGCGAAGTAGACCATCAAACCGCTGGTCGTAACTGCGACTGGTGTACACCCCTCCTTGATGCTTCCGATAGACGCCCATGACCTCATCGAGATAGAACAGTGGGCCCTTCTGAGCCAACAGCAGGTAGAGCGGATGATCTCCTGTGTCCAGGGTGTAGTACCAGGTAGGCAAGTCACCGACCCAGAGCCGACGATATATGACGGAGCACGTAGGGACAGGGTTAGTAATGAGGACATCCGCCAGGCCGAACGTAAATTGCTGCACGTCGACAAGATACGGTTCGATATCCCGTGTCCCGTCTTCACGCTCCACATAGACGTTGTGGAAAGCGAACGCATACCTCGGATGCGTGTCCAGGAAGTCCACCTGCTTCTGCAGCTTGTGCGGATCTGTCCAGTAGTCGTCGCCCTCACACAACGCAATGTACTCACCTCGGCATGCCTCGCGCGTTCTTCTCCCGTTCTCCCGCATGCCCAGGTTTTTCTCACGCAACAGGGCTCGAATCTTGTTCGGACATCTCTGCGCGTAGTCGATAACGATCTCCCGCGTCCCGTCCGTCGAGCAGTCCTCGCCGATCACCAGCTCATACGGGAAGTCCGTCTCCTGCATCAGCACGCCCTCAATGGCCTGGGCGATGAACTTCTCGTGATTGTACGTGACCATGTGCACGCTGACCTTCATTCGCGCCTCCGGACGGAAGACGGGGTGCCGAGAGTTACCTCGGGTGCCGGTACTGGCAACTCCCATCGTTCCCTCACCTCTGAACCGTTCGTTGCTACGTCGCAGATCGTGCTGATCTCCCCTGGCCCGACCGCCGTGCCCGTCGGCAGGGACGTGAACCGCTCCGTCAGCCGCTCCGTGTGGGGCAACAGGTGCCCCGCCTCGGGAAGGCGCGAACGGTAGGACTCCATCCGCTGGCAGCCTGGGTCGAAGTAACGCCGCGCCAGCACGTTCGACGCGCCCAGGGTCTCGATCAGCTCGTCGCGGCTCCCTATCCTGCAACCGATGCACGAGAAAACGGAGGCGTGAGCGGCGTCGGATAGCAGTCTCAAGCTAGGCCGCCGGCCATCTTACTCGGTGCTTCGGCGTCACCCGGCCGGCCCGAGAGGTGCAT
>PWVP01000238.1 GCA_003561815.1 Campylobacterota bacterium
CCTTGAGGCGCGAAGTGCCGGCCGGCTCGATGCCCAGAGCGCCCAGATTCGCCTTATCACCCGCCGCGAAGAGAGATGGGCGGTTTTAGAGGTGTTTAATCACGGCGACCCCATCTCCGATGAGAACCTCTCGCGCCTTTTTGACCCCTACTTTAGCACCAAAGGGCCCGCGACCGGCACCGGCCTGAGCCTCTTTGCGGCAAAGATTGTGATCGAAAAACACATGAACGGAAAGCTGCGCGCCTTAAACCGCCCCGATGGGGTCAGCTTCCTTTTCTACCTGCCCGCACGGCAGCACTAAGCCCGGCGCGGGTATCCTTAGCGCTCTAAAACGGCAAGGATTAGGATGGAGAATACGCTTTTTAACTGGGATTGGCGGATGGTCGCCCACCTCTATATTGGCGGCCTGGCTGTCGGTCTGTTCGCCTTCGCGGTGCTGCTGTTTCATCTCAATGGCGATCGCTACCGCACGCTAGTGTGCAAACTGCTCCCTTTGGGGCCGATCGGTGTGGCGATCGGTCTGATCTTTCTTCTCATGGGGCTTAAAGAGGGGCCCGGTACGCTGGTGGCGTTTTTACAGCAGAACCCCGGATCGGATATCACCATCGGGCTGCTGCTTCAGATCGCTTTTTTGCTACTGGGCAGCTGGGTGCTCATCCGCCTGAAACAGAGGGGCTACGAGCAGCTTCCCCCACCGGTGCTGATCGTTACGGCACTGCTTGCGCTGGCGGTGGCACTCTTTCACGGTTCGCTGCTGCTTTGGGCGGATCTGCCCTTCTGGAGTGAGGCGCTTTTAGGCGTGATGCTTCTAAGCGCGCTTGCAGGCGGGGTGGCGGGCGGATGGCTCCTGGCGCGCCGCCCCTTTGGCACGCTGGGGCCTGCTCCTGAGGATGGCTACACCGTCAATGTACCGCTGATTTTGGTGCCGATGCTTGCCGCTTTAGGGCTTTTGCTCTTTGTCTGGATGCAGTCGCTAGGCGGTGGCGAACTGATGGCGCAGCTGGCCCTTTTATACCTGATGGAGGAGCAGACCTTCTGGCTCTTTGGGATGGTTTATGGTGTGGGGCTCTTTCTGCCTCTGGCACTTCTGACCAGCCAGATTCTCAAAAAACAGCGCGAGCCGGGGCGCTGGGTGGCGCTCATCGCCGCCCTTTCGGTACTCATCAGCACGCTGGTGCTTAAAAGCTTGATTATCCATCTGGGCACAGGGCTTTAAAGCGTCCCTTTAGCAAAATCTATATAATCTATAGAATTACTATAGTATAGAGGGTGAAGCGATATGCGGATGGCTCTTCTTCTTTTTTTGTTCATCCTCTGCGCCAGCGCACAGCCGCTGCGTTTTGGCATCACCAGTGTGGCGATCAAAGATGACCTCTTTGCAGTTCGGGAGTGGGCTAACTTTTTAGAGCAAAAGAGCGGCCTGGAGATTCAGGTGGTCTTTGCCAAAAATTACGACGAGATCCGTTATCTGCTGGAAAACGGCGGGGTGGATTTTGCCTATGTGTGCGGGGCCACCTACATCGAAACCAAAGAGAGCGCGCCGATCGAGGTTTTGGCCCTGCCCTTTGTTTATCAGGAGGCCACCTACGAATCTTTGGTAATCGCCGCTGCGAACAGCCCCTTTGAGTCTCTTCTGGATTTTGAGAACGCCCACTACGCCTTTAGCGATCCGCGCTCCAACTCCGGCGCAATTGTTCCTATCTACACACTGCGCGAGGCCGGTTACAACTACCGTCACTTTTTTAAGCGGGTCATCTACACCTATGACCACGCCGAGTCGATACAGGCGGTGGCCGAAGGGTTTGTTGATGGGGCCAGCGTTGATAGCATCGTCTATGAGAACTTCCGCAATATCCACCCCCAGATCGCCGATCGGGTGCGGGTGGTGGAGCGTTTTGGCCCCTTTACCACCACGCCGATCGTCGTGCGCCAGAGTGTGGACAGGGCCCATCGAAACGCCCTTCTGCTCGCCCTGGAACAGATGAGCCAGGATCCACAGGGGCGGAAGATCTTAGAGCGCTTCGGGATTGAGCGCTTCGCCAAGCCTGAACACTACAACTATGATGAGATCAGCGAGATGATTCAGCGAATTCGAGGCTCTGTGTGGGAGTGATCAAGCGGGGCTTTTACCGCCTGAGCATCGTCAGCAAAATCGCCGCAACCCTCTTTCTGATCGCCACGCTTTCGATCCTGATCGTCACCCTGCTGCACATCTGGCAGACCAAACACACCATCGATTCACTGGTCAGAGACTTTATTGCCGTCAACATCGAGGGGAGCGAAGATATGATCATCAAAAGCATCTTCGCCGACGATCGCTGGGCGCTCTATAAGTTTGTCAAGTCCATCTCGGACAATAACTTTGTCACCGAGATCGGCTTGATTGCGCCGGATAACCGGGTGATTGTCCACACCGACACCGCCCGGTGGCGCATGGACAGCGTTTTTGGGTGGCCCGCAAAGCCCGACTGGATAGAGATTGAGCTAAGCGGGCACGACGGCGTGGTGGGCACCTTTGTGGTTAGAAAGAACAGCACACACCTAGATGGCCTGATTATGCAGATCATCCAGCGCGGCGTGGGAATTTTTCTCCTGCTCTCACTCCTCTCAATCGCGGCGGGGGTTTTTATCTCCGGGCGCATCGTCGGGCGGCTTAAAGTCCTGCTAAGCCACATCGATGCGATTTTGGATAAAAAATGGGAAAAGGTCGGCTCTGTCCATTTTGATGAGCAAGATGAGATCACCCGTATTCTCGATGCCTTTTACGAGATGGCCCGCGAGCTTCAAAACCACATCCAGAAACTAGGCGAAACCAACCACTTCTACCACGAAATCCTCTCGCAGATCGACACCACGATTCTCATCTGCGATCTCCGCTTCAAACCGCTTTTTAGCAACAAAACACCCGCCATCGACGATCGGATCGACCCGGCTCTTGAGGCCCTTTTGGCCGATCGGAAGCTCTTAGGCCAGATCGGCGCATTGAGTGACGGCACACTCCAAAAAGAGCTTCGCCTCCAGGGGCGTTTGCGGGCTAAAAACCTTGTGGCGACCGTAGCCCCCCTGGAGGATCGGCTGCTAATTACATTCGCCAATATCACCCGAGTGCGGGAGCTCGAAGAGCAGTTTCTCACCGCCCAAACCCTCTCACTGGTGGGGCAACTCAGTGCCGCTTTGGCCCATGAGCTCAAAAACCTGATCGTGCCTTTGCGGCTACTTCTCAGCGACGAAGAGGTGCCTAGCCCGGAGGATCTGCGTATCATCCGCACCACCACCGACAAACTCAACCGGCTCATCACCGGCTTTTTAAACTTCGCTAAACCCCCCAGTCAGGACGAGCGAAACTGGGTCCGGCTAGCCGATCTCATCGACGAGACCCAATCGCTGCTTGCAGGCAGGCTGGCCGGTGCCCATCTTCATCTCTCTATTTCACTCGATCGCGATCTAAAAGCCAACCTAAGCGCCAAGGGTTTTGAGATCGTCCTTATCAACCTGCTGCTAAACGCCATCGACGCTTCAAGTCCGGGGGATACGCTTAGTGTCAGCCTCTTCTCAAGCGAAAGTGGCCGGTTCCGGCTCAGCGTCGCCGATGAGGGCAGCGGGATTGAGCCTGCGATTTTAGAGCGCATCCACGAGCCGTTTTTCACCACCAAAACAGACGGGACCGGCTTGGGGCTTTCGACCGTCTACCGCATCGTGTACGATATGGGGGGCCAGATCGATGTGAAAAGCGGGTCGGAGGGCACCTGTTTTGATATTGAGATTCCGATCGATAAGGAGCTGTGATGACCGTGATGATTGTTGAGGATCAAAAAGAGGTGCGCTACGCCATCCGCCGTGTGCTGGAAAAGGAGGGGCACCGCGTCGGGGAAAGCGACGGTAGCCGCTGGCGTGAAGCGCTCGATCGGATGATTACGGGGGTCGATCTGGTAGTGCTCGATGTGATGCTCGGAACTGTATCGGGTATCGACATCCTCAAAGCGATCCGCGCCAATAAACCCCATCTGCCGGTTATCCTCATCACCGCCTATACCACCCCGGAAAACATCATCGAAGCCTCCCGTCTGGGGGTCAAAGAGATTTTGCAAAAACCTTTTGAGAGTGAGGCGCTTTTAGCGGCGATTCAGGCCCATGAAAAGCCCAAAGAGGAGGAGAGTTTTGTCTTTTATCGGGACGAAAAGGAGGGGGAGGCCTTTATCGGATCCTATGAGAGCATGGGGGAGGTGTTTAAGCAGATCGGCATGGCCGCCTCCAATACACTAGGGGTTCTGATACAGGGGGCTACCGGCACGGGCAAAGAGATGATCGCCCGCATGATCTACCGCTTTAGCGAACGCAAAGAGGGGAAATTTGTTGTCATCAACTGCGCCTCTTTGCCCCCCGAGCTCTTTGAAGAGACACTCTTTGGCCGAACAGGCAGCGCCCAAAAAGGGGCGCTTGAGGAGACAAACGGCGGTGTGTTGCTACTCGATGAGATCGATGAACTCCCTAAAGAGCATCAAGGTCAACTTCTGCGCTTTTTAGAGACCCATCGCTTTAGTCGTAGCGGCGAACACGAGGAGCCCTTTAGCGACACACGAATCATCGCCAGCACCGCCGCCGATCTGCGCACCCTGATCCAGGAGGGTCACTTTCGCGAAGAGCTCTACTACCGTCTAGCACAGCTGGAGATCACCCTGCCGCGTTTGCAGGAGAGGCTGGCTGATATGGAGGCGCTTGCTTATCACTTTTTGGCGCAGGCCAATCGTGAACTCGGCACCGCGATCACCCGTATCCAGCCCAAAGCGCTCCAAAAACTGCGCGAACACAGCTGGGAGGGTAATATCCGGGAGCTGCTTAACACCATCCTCAACGCCGCGCTGCACGCTAGCGGCACAGAGATCACCGAAAAGGATATTCGTCTTTTTTGCTGCAAAGAGAAAAACCGCCAAAACGAAGCGATCAAAGAGCTGATCGAAAACTGGCTGGGATGCCACGGGGGAGCACGAGCGATGGTGCTCTCAGAGCAGTTTGAACGGAGCTTGATTGAGGCGGTGATGGCGCTCTATCGAAACAATATCTCCCAAAGCGCCGTCGCACTCGGTATCAGCCGAAACACCCTAAAAGCCAAACTCAAATACCACAACCTCTACCGGGAGGAGGGGGCATAAAAAAGGCCGCTCGCTAAAGTTAACGAACGGCCGGTGTCTCAACCTCAAAGA
>PWVP01000048.1 GCA_003561815.1 Campylobacterota bacterium
AGTCCATGCTCGTTCACCTTAGCCAATCGCCCCCTAAGCTGCGACACCTCCTGCTCAAGCGTCTCAATCTGGCGCTTGAGCTTTAAAGCCACATCGACACCGGCGAGATTGACCCCTAGATCCCGCGTCAAACGCAAAATCGTCTTGATCTCGTCGATGTTTCGCTGGGAGTAAAGACGCACCCGCCCATCGGATCGCGCCGGGTCCACCAACCCCTCGCGCTCATACTGCCGCAGGGTTTGAGGATGCACCTCCAGCACCTTGGCCACCACACTAATCATATAGACCGGTTCATCATAGCTGTGCATGGTTCTACTCCGGTAGTTTCTCTTCCATCAGCGCTTTAAGCTGCTCATCAAGCGAATCGGCCTTTGGAATCGCCACCTGCACCTTAAGATAGAGATCGCCCTTCTGGCCACTTTTGCGGTTGGCCACCCCCTCATTGCGCACCCGAAAGCGCTGGCCGCATCGGGTTCCTGCGGGCACCTTAAGGCTCACTTCGCGATAGAGCGTCTGCACCGTCACTTTGCCACCGAAGATGGCGGTTTTTAGGGGGATGGTTATCTCTTTTTGGAGATCGTCCCCTTCGCGGCTGTACTCATCGGAGGGGTCAATCACAATGCGAAGCAGCAGATCGCCGCTCTGGCCAGACATCTTGCGGCCACGGCCCCGCACCCGAAGCGTCTCGCCCTCATTGATTCCGGCTGGAATCTTAATATCGAAGCGATCCCCCTCGATGGCCACACTCTGCTTGCCGCCCAAAACCGCCACCCCAAAAGGGATGCTCAGACGCGCACTGATATCGAGATCCGGGCCACCGCCGAAACCAAAGCGGCTATCAAAACCCCGGTTGCCAAACCCGCCACCAAAGCCACCGCCAAAAACCTGATTGAGAATATCGTTGATATCAAAGTCGGCACCCCCCTGACCACGGGCGAAGTCGTGGAAGGATTGGTTGCCAAACATGCTGTCACCATACTGGTCGTACTGCTGCCGTTTGGCCGGATCACTGAGCACCTCATAGGCGGCGTTGATCTCTTTAAACTTCTCCTCCGCGCCGGGCTCTTTGTTGATATCGGGGTGGTATTTGCGGGCGAGTTTGCGGTAGGCCCGCTTAATCTCCTCCTCACTGGCACCGGGGGCAATCCCCAGCGTCTCGTATAGGCTTTTGCCTGCCATTATGCCACTCCTCACTCTTTATAGGTCATCTTTTGCGAGGAGTTTAGCAAAAAGTTTAGTCTCTGTCAATCAACTTTTTTGAGCCTAGTGCAAAAAGTGGCGGATGCCGGTCAAAAGCATCGCCATACCGTGCTCATCGGCCGCAGCGATCACCTCCTCATCACGCATACTGCCGCCAGGCTGCACGATGGCCGAAACCTTCGCCTGTGCTGCCGCATCGATCGAGTCGCGGAAAGGGAAAAACGCTTCGCTGGCCATCGCCGCGCCACTAACATCCACCCCCATCGCCTCGGCCTTTTTGAGCGCACAGGCGGCCGCATCGACCCGACTGGTCATCCCCATACCCACCGCCACTAGGGTGCGCTCTTTAACATAGGCGACACAGTTGGATTTGGTCAGTGCCGCCACCATCCATGCAATCTGCAGATCGGCCATCTGATCGGCGCTCACCGCCTTTTGGGTGACGCATTTGGCTTCGCTCACCTCTTGAACCTTCGGCGTATCGGCATCCTGAAGCACAAAGCCGCCAAGCACCCGCTTATAATCACGCGCATCCCGATCGGCCGGCAGGCGATCGCCCTCGCCGAGTTCAAAGATCTTCAGCCGCTTTTTGGACTCAAAAACCGCTTGCGCCTCTGCGGTAACCGTCGGAGCGACAAGCACCTCGATAAAGATCGTATTCATCTTCTCAGCCAGTGGGGCATCAACGATGCCGTTAACCGCCACCACGCCACCAAAGGCGGAGAGCTTATCGCAGCGCAACGCCTCATCCCACGCCTGGCTGAGATTATCCCGCAGGCTAAAACCGCAGGGGTTACCGTGTTTGACAATCGCGATCGCCGGGGCATCAAACCCCCGCGCAAGCGAAACAGCGGCGCTTAGATCGGTGAGGTTGTTAAAGCTCGCTTCGCCTTTGATCACGCGGAAATTTTTGTCATAAAAGTCGCTGGTCTGATAGAGCGCGCCCTTTTGGTGGGGGTTTTCGCCATAACGCAGTGTGGCCACATGATGACCGCCGATGGCGGCAAAACCCGGCGTGCGCTCAAAACGCTCATTCATATAACCGGCGATCACGCTGTCATACCAGGCGGTGTGTTCGTAGGCTTTAATCATCAACCGGGCACGAAACGGCTCATCATCCTGCGCCTTTTCGATCGCCTCAGCCACCAGACTGTAATCGGCCGGATCGGTCACAATCAGCACATCTTTAAAGTTTTTAGCCGCGCTGCGCACCATCGCCGGGCCGCCGATGTCGATGTTCTCGATAATCTCCCCAAAATCATCGGTCCGAGCGATGGTTTGAGAAAAGGGGTAGAGATTGACACACACCAGATCCACCGGACGGATGTTTTTCTCTTGGGCTGCCGCCTCGTCTGAAGCGTTGCCCCGGCGATAGAGGATACCGCCGTGAATGGCCGGATGGAGTGTCTTCACCCGTCCGTCAAAAAGCTCACCATAGCCGGTGAGATTGCCCACCTCGATGGCGTAGATGCCGTTTTGGGTGAGGGTTTTAAGCGTGCCACCGGTGCTTAAAATCTCAAAGCCCGCCGCCGCCAGACGCTTGGCAAAAGCGACAATCCCCTCTTTATCGCTCACAGAAAGAAGTGCCCGTTTCATCAGTGTCACCTTTTATCGATACATTTTAGGCGCGAATTTAAGCCAAATCCGGCTTAAGCCCCTGCAGACTAAACTTCCTCCCAAATTCACCCAAAGAGAGGCCGCCCAGATTGCAGACGATTCATCGCCGATTCGCCCGCCACCTCAATCGCACTATTTTGATTCAGATCCTCTGCGCTGTGCTGCTTCTAGGCGGTGTGCTCTTTGCGCTTATCACCCACCAGCACAGCCAGCAGCGCACCCTGACGCTTGAGCACTTTGAGGCGAGTTGGCGCGCTCAGCTGGCAAGCCAGAGCAGCGCGTTTGATGAGACGATCCAGACACTGGGGGCTCTGAATCTGATGCTCGCACGCCAAGGCGGCGAGATGATCTCTGCTCCCCGCCACTTCGAAAACCGCGAACTGCTACTCGGGCGCGTCGGCGATCACTACCGAAACAGCGTTGATGAGGCGGGGCGATTTACCCTCTACACCGGCCCGGCCAGCTCGATTAGCGCCTCGCTGCGCCGGGAGCTGCGCAGCCTCTCTTTGTTGCTGCCGATGCTAGAGGATGCGATGGACGCCCTGCCGGTAACGCCGATTCGCCTCAACGCCCATCTAGGCGATCGCATCACCCTGAGCGTGCCGGCCCTTACCGAGCCGCTGGGCCAAAGCAGCGATCGCAATATCACCCAGGAGCGCCCCTTCGGGCTTTTGCTAAGCAACCCCCGCGATCAGTGGCGGCTTCTGCTTGATGCGCCCAAACCCCACAGCTTCGGTCAGCTGATTGCGCCCATCTTTGTGGATGAGGAGCTCTTAGGGATGGTCTCGATGGCGCTTCCCACTCAGATGCTCACCCAGTGGCTGAGTGCGCTCGATCTGCCCGAAGGGGTGCACGGGCTCATCTGGCACGACGCGCTGGGTGCGCTGGCCTACAGCCCCGATGCGCCCCACTGGCTGCTGCACACCCCCCACGCTCCACCTGCCGACACGCTGCTTTTAAGCGAATCCTTTGCCCAGGGGGAGCTGAGCCTGATGGTTGCTACCGATCCGGACCATCTACTCGCCAGGCAGCAGGGGCTCTTTGGGCAGTTGATCCTCTATGCGGCGGCGGCGCTTTTGCTGGTGGCGATCTTCTATCTCTTTTTCATGCTCTATGCCCACAAGCAGCTACACAGACTGACCGCCTCCTTAACCCGCCCGATGGATGAGATTGTCCGCTTTTCGCACAATATCGGGATGCGCACCGCCGGACGACTGGGGGCCTCCGGGGTCAAAGAGCTCGATGAGCTGGCCAACCATCTGC
Organism: Campylobacterota bacterium; assembly: GCA_003561815.1. Classification (GTDB taxonomy): domain Bacteria; phylum Campylobacterota; class Campylobacteria; order Campylobacterales; family SZUA-545; genus CSSED11-302. The sequence continues at coordinate 4,081 of PWVP01000048.1, forward strand.
ACCTGGCCCACAGCCGTCTGATGCGGATGCTGATTGTCGATAACCTCACCGGCACCAGCAACCGGCGCAAACTGCTGCTCGATCTGCGTGAACGGGGCCACTGGGGTCTGGTGGTGCTCAACCTCAACCGCTTTAAGCACCTTAACGATGTCTTCGGTTACGCCGCCGGGGATTATGTACTCAAGCGGACCGTGGAGCTGCTAGAGGCGATCGAATGTGACTCCTGTGAGACCTACCGCATTGGAGCCGATGAGTTTGCGCTGCTCTTTGAGGCCCAGAATGAGGCGGCGGTCTTAACGCTGGCCCAGAGCGTCAACCGGGCAATTGGCGAAGGGTTTTACTACTTTAACGATATTGAGATGGAGATCTCAGCGAGCATCGGCTGCGCACTGGGCGATCACAAAGATGGTGAGCAGCTGCTCAGCCGCGCCGATATCGCCCTAAGCCACTCACGAAAGAGCCCGCACCAGCAGATCACCCTCTACACCCCCGATCTACAAAGCCGCAAAGAGCACGAAGCCAACCTCTACTGGGAGCGGCGCATCAAAGAGGCGATCCGAAACGAGACCATGCTAGCCTGGTTTCAGCCCATCGGGGATCTCAAGAGTGGCCAGGTCACCCGCTTTGAGGCGCTGGTGCGTATCGTGGAGAAGGGGGAGGTGGTGCCCCCCTACTACTTCCTGGAGGCGGCGCGTCAGACGGGGTTGCTCTTTGAGATTGCCCGCCGCATGATTGATCGCACCTTTGCCGAGGCGGCGCGCCATGAGGGGATTGAGTTCTCTATCAATCTCGCCCTGAGCGATCTGGAGCACCAGGAGCTGCTTTCGGTGATTGAGCAGGCGTTGGCGCGCTATGGTGTCGAGCCGGAGCGCTTCACCTTTGAGCTGCTCGAGACCGAAGCGATGGCGGAGTCTAAGACCACCCACGAGATGGTGCTCGCCCTTAAAGAGCGGGGCTTTAAGATTGCGATTGATGACTTTGGAAGCGGCTACTCCAACTTCTCGCGCTTTATGGAGCTGCCGGTGGACTACATCAAGAT
>PWVP01000081.1 GCA_003561815.1 Campylobacterota bacterium
CCTCCCGTCTGAGCGTGACGATTGCCGGCGAGGTGAAGGGGTTTGATCCCACCTGCGTGATGGAGGCCAAAGAGGTCAAAAAGGCCGATCGCTTTATTCACCTGGGGCTAAAAGCGGCCCAGGAGGCGATGAGCGATGCGAACCTCCAAAAGCCCGAAGGGGAGCAGGCTGAGCGCTTCGGGATTAGCGCTGCTTCGGGGATTGGCGGGCTGCCCCGCATCGAGGAGAACTCACTGATTCTGGGCGCAAAGGGCCCGCGCCGCATCTCGCCCTTTTTTATCCCCAGCGCGCTGGCCAATATGCTCGGCGGTTTTGTCAGTATCGAGCATGGCCTTAAGGGGCCCAATCTCGCCTGTGTGACCGCCTGTGCTGCAGGGACCCACGCCATTACCGAAGCGTATAAGACCATCGCCCTGGGTGGTGCCGATGCGATGCTCTCTGTCGCCTCCGAGGCGGCGGTGTGCGAAGTGGGTGTGGGCGGCTTCGCGGCCATGAAGGCGCTCTCGACACACAATGACGCCCCTAAGGCGGCCTCACGCCCCTTCGATCGCGATCGCGGCGGCTTTGTGATGGGCGAAGGGGGCGCTGCGCTGGTTTTAGAGGAGTATGAGAGTGCTAAAGCGCGCGGTGCGCGGATCTACGCTGAGGTGGTCGGCATCGGCGAGAGTGGTGATGCCAACCACATCACCACCCCGGCACCGGAAGGGGAGGGGGCCTACCGCGCGATGAAGGCGGCTCTGCAGATGGCTCAGCGTGTCAGCCCCGGGATCGAGGTGGGCTATGTCAACGCCCACGGCACGAGCACCGTTTATAACGACTGGTATGAGACGCTGGCCCTTAAGAAGCTCTTTGGCCAGAAGCCGGTGCCGCCGGTGAGCTCCATTAAGGGTGCGATCGGCCACTGTCTGGGTGCCGCGGGTAGCATTGAGGCGGTGGTCTCCATTATGGCGATGCACGAGGGCGTGCTGCCCCCCACCATCAACTACGACAACCCGGACACCGAGCGCAACCTCGATCTGGACTACATCCCCAACACCGCCCGTCAGAGTGCGGTCGATGTGGTGATGAGCAACTCATTTGGGTTTGGAGGCACCAACGGGGTGGTGATCTTCAAGAAGGTGTAGCTTTGGCCGTCTATCTGGAGTTTGAAAAGCCGCTCAAAGTCCTCCAGGAGGAGATGGAGCTGGCCCACATCCGCAAAGATGAAAAGGCGGCGTCGGTCTACGCTAAAGAGCTGGAGGCGGCCATCACGAAAACCTACAAAAACCTGAGCGACTACCAGAAGCTGCAGCTTGCGCGCCATCAGGATCGCCCCTATGCGCTTGATTATGTGAAGCTGATTATGGAGGACGCCCATGAGATTCATGGCGACCGCCACTTTAGAGACGATCAGGCGATCGTCTGCTTTATGGGCACCATCGGCTCGCAGCCGTGTGTGGTGATTGGCGAAGAGAAGGGGCGCGGTACTAAAAACAAGATCGCGCGCAACTTCGGGATGCCCAACCCTGAAGGCTACCGCAAGGCGCTAAGGGCCGCTAAACTGGCCGAGAAGTTCTCCCTGCCCATTTTGATGCTGGTGGACACACCGGGGGCCTACCCTGGCCTGGGGGCTGAGGAGCGCAGCCAGAGCGAGGCGATTGCCCGCAATCTCTATGAGCTGAGCGATATCGACACCCCGACCATCTCAGTGGTGATAGGCGAGGGGGGTAGCGGCGGCGCGCTCGCGATCGGCGTGGCCGATCGGCTGGCGATGCTGCAGTACTCGGTCTTTAGCGTGATTTCACCCGAGGGGTGTGCGGCGATTTTGTGGAACGACCCGGCTAAAGTCGAGACCGCCACTAAAGCGCTCAAGATCACCCCCGAGGCGCTTTTGGAGTATGGCCTGATCGATGCGATTCTGAGTGAGCCGGGTATGGGGGCGCATCGCGATCGCAAAGGGGCCGCCGAAGCGATCAAGAGCTACTTCTTAGAGCAGGTGCACTCCTTAGAGCAGATGGGAAGCCAGGCGCGACTTGAGGCGCGCTATGAGAAGCTGATGGCTTTGGGCCGTTTTAGCGAAGAGGGCACCTCTTAGGCGCTTATTCACACCACCCCCTGAGAGAGTAGATTAGAACCTCTCCTATTTAGGGAATTTCACACCTTTTTCACACTCCGATTTGACCATAAAAAAAGCCCGCACCCCAGAGGAGCGCGGGCTTGCTAACCCAAATAGTAAAGCGGCGAGAAACCCTCTATTTAAGGGCTTTTTTCGCACTTTCGGCCAGCTCGGTAAAGACCGAAGGCTCGTTCATAGCCAGATCGGCGAGGATCTTACGATCCATCTCGATATTGGCCTTTTTCATGCCGTGAATAAATTGTGAATAGCTCAGGCCGTTCTGGCGGCACGCAGCGTTGATCCGCACGATCCAGAGGCGGCGAATATCCCGCTTTTTCTGGCGGCGATCGCGGTAGGCGTAGACCAGGCTTCGCTCGAGCTGCTCTTTTGCTTTTCTAAAGTGTTTGCGTCGTCCGGAGTAGAAGCCACGGGCCTGCTTCAGAAGCTTTTTGTGGCGCTGACGACGGACAAATCCGGTTTTTACTCTCATGTTCTTTTCCTTTTACCGTTTAGGTGTCGCTCGGTGGCGAACTTGCCTGTGCGGGCTGTGACCGCACAGGAGGGGGGTGCCCAGGGGCACAACTGGCTACGATCTACTGACCGAGCATCCGGCGTACACCCGCTTCATTGGTGGCGTGTACATATTTGCTGGAGCGGAGGTTTCGTTTACGCTTCTGGCTTTTTTTGGTCAGAATGTGGCTACGAAAAGCGCTGCCGCGCTTGATCACACTCTTTTTTGCCGTAAAGCGCTTCGCAGCACCCCGCTTGGTCTTCATCTTTGGCATAAAGAACCCTTCTAGTTTTTCTTCTTCTCTTTGGCAGGAACAGCGTACATACTGACAAAACGCCCATCCATAAAGGGCGCTTTTTCGATGGTGGCATACCCCTCTACCATTTGGGTCACGGATTCTAGCACAGTAAAACCTACAGACGGGTTAGCCATCTCCCGCCCTTTGAGAAAGACGCGGAACTTCACATGCTTTCCCTGTTCGAGAAACTCGATCGCCCGCTTGACTTTGTAGTTCATATCGTTTTGAGCAATCTTGGCGGTGAGCTTGATCTCTTTAACATCGATCACCTTTTGCCGTTTTTTGGCCTCTTTGGCCTTCTTCTCCTGCTCGTATTTGAACTTACCAAAATCCATGATCTTTGCAACGGGGGGTTTGGCATCGGGGGAGATGAGAACGAGATCCAGCCCCTCATCCTGGGCCATTGAGAACGCTTCGCGACTGGAGATGATACCGTGCTGATTGCCGTCGTGGCCGATGCAGCGCACCTCTTCACAGAAGCGGGGAATCTGCTCGTTTAGCTGGGTCCGCTTGTCTTTATTACTCAAAGTTTCGCCTCACTGTTTTTCTCCTTGCACAGATTGATAAAGCCCTCTAGATCGAGCTGGCTCTGGGTGCGGTTGGTGCGATCGCGTAGTGCGACGCTGCGACTGCTGACCTCCTCGTCGCCCACCACCACGATAAAGGGAACCCGCTGCTTCTCAGCGGTGCGGATCCGTTTAGGTAGCGACTCGTTGCGATCGTAGAGGATTGCATCGAAATCGTTTGCCGTGAGAATTTCTTTAATCTCTTTCGCATAATCGTGATGGCTCTCACCCACCGGCACAATCGCCACCTGCGTCGGCGCGATAAAGAAGGGCAGCTCCCCGCCGTAGTGCTCGATCAAGATGGCGATAAACCGCTCGATCGAGCCCATCATCGCCCGGTGGATCATCACCGGCCGCTCACGGCTGTTCTCGGCGGTGGTGTACTCCAGCTCGAAGCGCGCCGGGAGGTTGAGATCGACCTGTACCGTGCCGCACTGCCATTTGCGTCCGATCGCATCGGTGATTTTAACATCGATTTTCGGACCATAAAAGGCGCCGCCCCCCTCATCGAGAAGGTACTCGCCGCGCCTGTCCAGCACAGAGCGGATCGCGTCGGTGGCCTTATCCCAGAACGCTTCTGAGCCGATCGCCTTTTCGGGTCGGGTGGAGAGGGTGAGGGTGTACTCAAACTCAAAGAGGCGCATGAGCCGATCGATAAAGGCCAGGATCGCCTCGATCTCGCCCTCCATCTGATCTTCGGTGCAGAAGATGTGGGCATCATCCTGGGTAAACTCCCGCACCCGCAAAAGGCCGTGAAGCACGCCGCTAAGCTCGTGGCGGTGAACGGTGCCAAACTCAAAGAACCGTAGCGGCAGATCGCGAAAGCTCCGCACGGCGGATTGATACACCTCGATATGGCCCACGCAGTTCATCGGCTTGAGGCCGTACTCCTGCTCATCGACGACGGTGAAGTACATGTTCTCGCCGTAGTTGGCGATGTGGCCGCTTTTGCGCCATAGATCGGATCGCAAAATCTCCGGGCCGCGCACCGGCTCATAGCCGCGCCGTCTGTGGGCGGTGAAGCTGAGGTTTTCCAGTTTGGCCCGTAGGCGCGCTCCGGCGGGCAGCCAGATGGGCAGGCCGCCGCCCACCTCGTCGGTGAACTTAAAGAGCGAGAGCTCGTTGCCCAGTTTGCGGTGATCGCGCTTGAGTGCTTCGGCCATCTGTGTCTGCCAGTTTTTGAGCGCCTCTTTATCGGCAAAGGCGTTGCCGTAGATGCGGGTGAGCATCTCCCGGCGGCTATCACCCCCCAGGAAGGCTCCGGCGATTTTGGTCAGCTTGACATTCTGTAGATAGCGGGTGCTGGGCACATGCGGGCCGCGGCAGAGATCTTTAAACTCCCCCTGAGCGTAGAAGCTCACCTGCTCATCGGGGATGGACTGGAGCACCTCTTGTTTGAGCGGATCCGATTCGTAGCGCTTCAGGGCGTCGGCTTTCGGACAGACGCTGCGTACGATGGGGTGATCCTGCGCGGCGAGTTTTTTCATCGTCTTCTCGATGGTTTTAAGATCCTCTTCGCCGATGTGGGCGCTGGTCTTAAAGTCGTAGTAGAACCCCTCCTCAACCACCGGCCCCACAAAGAACTGCGCATCGGGATAGAGCTGCTCGATCGCCTGGGCCATCAGGTGGGCAGCGGAGTGGCGGATAATCGAAAGGGCATCGGGGGAGTTGTCAAAATAGATAGGCTCGCCGGTGGTGCCGGTCGCTTCGGCGGTGGCGAGATCGATAAGAGTCTCATCTGAACGATAGGCGATCAGCCCATCTTTACGGTCGATTTGCAAACAGTCGATTCCTCCAAAAAGGTCTTATAGATATTTAAATGGTGGCCGTAAGTGGACTCGAACCACTGACCACTACCGTGTCGGGGTAGTGCTCTACCAACTGAGCTATACGACCATGAAAAAGAACCGAGATTTTAGCGGATCGTTTCTTAAAAGCACTCCTTCGTCCATCAGCAAAGCACTCCTCAAGCATAATCCTGTATTCTAGCAGGAGAGAAAAACCGCAAAAGGTGAGGCGTTGACCAAAACAGAGATTCTGGGCTTTTTAAGAGAACACCGCGAAGAGCTCGAAAGCCGGTTTGGACTCAAAACGATCGGTCTGTTTGGCAGCTACGCCCGTGGCGATGAGCGGGAGGATAGCGACATTGATCTAGCTGTAGAGATCGAGAGTGCTAACACCTTTCGCAGCTTTTTTGGCCTGAAACATTATCTGGAAGACCACTTGCGCCACTCAATCGACCTCGGAGTCGAAAGCGCTCTAAAACCCTCCATAAAAGAGCAGATCACCAAAGAGATAATCTATGCCTAAACGGGATACTCGCCTCTATGTGGCGGATATTGTCGACTCTGCCGCTGCTATCAGGGAGTTCATCGGGGAGATGGACTTCGAAAGCTTCGTGCATGATCGTAAGACATATAGTGCCACCATCCGCGAATACATCATTATCGGCGAAGCCATCTCTGCGCTAATCGGGCTTCTGGAGGCGCAGATCCCGGATTACCCGTGGCGCATGGTTAAAGACTTTCGAAACATGATCGTCCATGAGTACTTCGGTGTCGATCCGCGTATCGTGTGGGATCTGACACAACTGGAACTAGACGATCTAGTGGCAAAAATTCAAACCTTGAAAGCTGGCGACTAGTTTAGCTGTCTTTTTGCGTCGATCGCCGTCAAGTAAAAGCGGGTAAAATAGCCTAAACACAACAGTTAGGAGGCTCTGATGGAGGCAATCCGTGAGTATGTCAAAGTAGAAAACCGCCGCATCGTGATTGATCTGCCTGCTGATTTTGACGCGCAGGATGCTGAGGTGATTGTGCTTCCGGTAAAGATGCTGACTGACCTGCCTGCTACCGGGCAGCCAGAGAGTCAAAAAGTCTATGATTTTTCCGACCTCCAAGGTCGTCTGGAATACTCCGGCGATGCCCTAGCCAGCCAGCGAAAGCTGCGGGATGAGTGGTAAGCGATACCTGCTCGACACTAATGCGATCGTTGCGCTTCTGAAGGGGGCACAGTGGCCTAGCCGAGCTTCTGCAGTCGGCGGAGTATATTGGCATATCGGTTATTAGTCGGTTAGAGTTCTTCTCTTTTGCTGGTGTGAAAAAAGCAGCCCGTCCCCTTTTTCTCCCCCTTTTTCTCTGCTACGCTTTGCCGATGGCTGGGCGACCTCATTTTAGAGCAGGCAAAATAGGCCAAAACACTCAAAGGATCGAAATGGGTGCCAACGAAATCGCCCAAATGGGGACAATCGATCAGACTCGCACGATGGAGCTGCTTTGGGACTCTCTATGCCAAAAGAAAAAGGAGCTACCCTCCCCCGAGTGGCACGGTGAATTGATTCAAAAAAGAGTAGACGACCTAGCCGTAGGCAGGGCCAAAACTATTCCTCTAAACGCACTTAAAAAGCACGCCGAGCAGAGATAACCCGCCCGCCAAACGCCTCGAACGCTTCGGGCGAGATGGCGGCCTTAGAGTGTAGCGGCTTGAGTGTGAGGCGTGGTTTAAGGCATTTGAGTTTTAGCATGGGGTGATTATAGCGGTTGGTGGTTGAGAGGCCGGATTTTAGGGCTGTCGCTCTGCTTCTAGTGTATCGGCCAGCTAACTCTTGGATTTTCTAGCGGGGTCCGTAAAGTGCAGGAGCAGAATCCACGCCACGGCGAGATTGATCAGCATATCGGCGAGGTTAAAGACCGCGAACTCAAAGCCGCAGTGCCAGAAGATGTAGTCCACCACGCCGCCGTGCAGGAAGCGATCGAGCACATTAGCACTGCCGCTTCCGAGCAAAAGCCCCACCGGTGCGCCAAAGCGGCTGAGAAGATCCGAGCGCAGAAAGTAGGCGCCCACCCCCACAATCAGCGCTATCTGGAGAAACTTCAGCCACTCGCCCAGACCGCTGAGCATCGAGAAGGCGACGCCGGTGTTGTAGGTGAGGATGATCGAAAGACACTCGCTCTGCCAGCGAAAGCCGCCTAAAATCACCTGTTTGAGCGCCTGATCGGCGATAAAGGCGACGACAAACAGGAGCCAAAAGCCCCGTGCGCCGCTAAAGGCCATGGGCCGCTTTAAGGTGCTCGGTGAGTCGATCGAAGTAGTGATCGAGCTCGCGTCGATTGGGCCCCTCCAGCAGGATGCGTAGCTTCATCTCGGTGCCAGAGTAGCGCACCAGGTGGCGAATCTGCGCCTGCTCGATCTCCTCTAAAAGCGCCTGGAGCCCCTCGATCTTATCGAGCGGATGCTTCTGCGCAACCGGCAGCGCGCTCTGCTTTTGGGGGTAGAGATCGAAGGGGTTGAGCACTTCGCTCGCCTTCTGGCCGCTCTCGATCACCAGCGCCAGGGTGCGAAGCGCGCTGACCAGCCCGTCGCCGGTTTTGGCGTAATCGGAGAAGATAATGTGTCCGCTCTGCTCGCCGCCGAAGTTGATCCCCCGCTCCTGCATCAGCTCGAGCACATGCTTATCCCCCACCGCCGATCGGTGCAGCGTGATGCCGTGGGTTTTGAGAAAATCGGCCAGCGCGCCGTTGCTCATCACGGTGGCGACGCAGCCACCCCCCTTGAGCTCACCTTTGGCTTTAAGCGCCAGCGCCAGCGCGCCTAAGAGCTTATCGCCATCGACCTGATCGCCGTTTTCGTCCACCACCACCAGCCGATCGGCATCCCCATCCAGGGCGAAGCCGATATCGGCCCGCAGTTGACGCACCTTTTTAGCCAGTGCGCCCGGATGCATCGCGCCGCACTCTTCGTTGATATTGAAGCCATCGGGCTCATCGCCGATCACAAACAGCTCGGCACCCAGCTCGCTCAGAACCGTGGGGGCCACCTTGTACGCCGCGCCGTTGGCCGCATCGATCACCACCCGCATACCGCTGAGGGTCAGCTCTTTAGGGAAGGAGTTTTTGATGTGGACGATGTAGCGGCCAATCACATCATCGATCCGTTTGGAGGCGCCGATCCTGGTCCCCACCTGCAGACTGTTGCCCACCTGATCGGGGTGGGTGAAGATCGCCTCGATATCCTTCTCCTCGCTGGCCGAGAGCTTATTGCCGTTGCGATCGAAGAATTTGATGCCGTTATCATCGAAGGGGTTGTGCGACGCACTGATCATAATCCCCGCATCGCAGCGCATATTGGCGGTGAGAAAGGCGATCGCCGGGGTGGGCATGGGGCCGATCTGGATCACATTGTACCCCACGGCGGTCAGGCCCGAGACCAGGGCGTTTTCGATCATGTAGCCGCTGCGGCGGGTGTCTTTGCCCACCAGGATCTTGTTGGTGCGCGAGAGCTTGCGAAAGTGGATGCCCGCTGCCATCGCCAGCTGGCTGACGAAGGTGGGGGTGAGCTTCTCCCCGGCGCGGCCCCGGACGCCATCGGTTCCAAAGAGGGTCATGGTAATCCTTAAGTGGATATAAAATTTATATTTGTTTAAGCGAACTTCACTACAATTGCGGCCAACATTTTAACCACCCAAGGATTAAGTCATGGCAAACCATAAGTCAGCCGAAAAACGGATTCGTCAAACCGCCGTGCGCACCAAGCGCAACCGCTACTACCGCACCCGCATCAAAAATGTCGTTAAAGCGGTCACCGCCGCCAAAAGCCAGACCGAGGCGCAAGAGGCGTTTAAAAAGGCCAACCAGTACCTGCACAAGATGGTCTCTAAGGGGATCTTGAAAAAAGAGACCGCTTCGCGTAAAGTGGGCCGTCTGGCCAAGTTTGTGAATAAGATCGAAGGCTAAATTTGGCCTTTAGCGATCGGCTCCCCCCTTTTATTGAGCGCTATGAGGAGCTCAATACTCTGCTGAGCGATCCCGCCATCGCCGCCGATCCGGCCCGTCTGCGCGATCTCTCAAAGGAGCAAGCGGGGCTGGCCGATCTGGTTGCACAAGCCAGGGAGTACCTCTCGATCGAGGAGCAGATTGCCGAAAACCGCGAACTGACCGACGATCCGGAGCTGGGCGCACTGGCTAAAGAGGAGCTTCGCACCCTGGAGGCGCGCCGCCCGGAGCTGGAGGAGTCGATCAAATCGATGATGCTGCCTAAAGACCCCAACGATGGCCGTGATATCTTCCTGGAGATTCGCGCCGGAACCGGCGGGGATGAGGCGGGGCTTTTTGCCGCCGATCTCTTCCGCGCCTACTGCCGCTACGCCGAGAACAAAGGGTGGAAAGTGGAGCTGGTCAGCACCAGCGAAAACGACCACGGCGGCTATAAAGAGGTGATCGCGCTGGTCAAAGGCAAAGGCGGTGTCTATGGTCGCCTGAAGTACGAGGGCGGCACCCACCGTGTGCAGCGCGTACCCGAAACCGAGAGTCAGGGGCGGATTCACACCTCCGCTGTGACCGTGGCGGTGATTCCCGAGGTGGATGATGTGGAGGTGCAGATCGCGCCCAATGATCTACGCATCGATGTGTACCGATCCAGCGGCTGCGGCGGCCAGTCGGTCAACACCACCGATAGCGCCGTGCGCATCACCCACCTGCCCACCGGCGTAAGTGTGGCGATCCAGGATGAAAAGAGCCAGCACAAAAACAAAGACAAAGCGATGAAGGTGCTTAAAGCCCGGCTTTATGAGCTGGAGATGGAGAAGCAGCTCTCCGCCAACGCCGCGGAGCGCAAACAGCAGGTCGGCAGCGGCGATCGCAGTGAGCGGATCCGCACCTACAACTATCCCCAAAACCGCATCAGCGATCACCGTATCAACCTCACCCTCTACCGTCTCGATGAGATTATGCAAGGCGGGCTGTTTGATGAGATGATCGATCCGCTCTTAGCCCACACAAAGGCCGAGGCGATCCGCGAAGCGGGTCTTTAACTCGGCGTTAGCAGTGGATGGGCAGGCTGATGCGCACCTGCGCACCACCGGTGATGTTCTGCACCTGCACCGCGCCACGGTAGCGCTCCACGATCAATCGATGGATCAGATAGAGGCTCAGCCCCTTGCCGGGCTCTTTAAAGGCGGTGGTCTGGTAGGGTTCAAAGAGCCGCTTTAAAATCCCCTCCTCAATCCCACCGGCGTTATCATTGATTTCCAGGTGGCACTGCTGCTCATCCTGGTAGCTGACAAACTGCAGCATCGGCGCTTCGATCTTGCGCGCCTGGGCCACCTCCAGGGTGTTGGCGACAAGCTTTAAAAGCACCTCGATGAGATCCCGGCGTGCCACACAGACGGTGTGGGCGGGGTCTATCTCCAGCTTGAGCTGTACCTGCTGGGCTTTGATGCGAAGCGCCATCAGGCTGAGCACCTCCTGGCAGACCGCCTTAAGGGTGAGGGGCTCTTTACCGCCCTGGTACTCATAGAGCTCCGCGAAGCGATCAAGCGTCGCAGAGAGGTTTTTGAGCTGTGAGAAGGCGAGACTGGTCTGCTGCTGCATCGTCTCTTTAGAGAGCTCCCCGGCGTCGTAAGCATCTTCGAGATCCTGAATCAGCACTCCGGCGGCGTTGAGGGGCTGGCGCCACTGGTGGGCGAGGTTGACGAGAAGCTCACTGAGTGCCTGGTGGCGCTGCTGATCGGCGATGATATCCGCCTGCTGACGGCTTTTTTTGACCGCCTCCTGGATCTGGCGGCTCTGATCGGCCAGGATCGCTTTGAGCTTTGTCTCAGCCTGCTTGCGCCGCCGGATATTGTAGATGAGCCCGGCAATCACCAGCGCCTGAAGGGCGATCGCCCCCCACAAAAAGCGCTGAAAACGGTTCTGCTGTGCCATCAGGGCGTCGGTGCGCAGCTCGACGAGATCTTCGAGCTGCCGACTGTAGTGCAGCACCGCCTCCTGGGCAACTTCGCGATCGGTCACATCCTGAATAATCGAGAAGAGCAGCTCCCGATCGCCAAAGCTGACCGGCCAGGAGAACACCTCCACATCGTGCACCTCTCCGGTGGCGGTGCGGTGGCGAAAGTGAAAATAGTTGCGGTTCTGCTCGGCAGCGTGTCGCCACTCGGCGGCCACCTGCTCGGGCGAGAGGGTGTTGATCTCCTGGATACTCATCGTGCGCAGCTGCTCGCGGCTGTAGCCGTAGAAGGCGCGGGCGGCGTGGTTGGCATCGACGATAGCGCCACTGTCGGGATCGATGAGCAGCATCACCGCCCCGTGCTCCTCGAAGAGCTCATAGCCGAAGTGGTGCTCAGCCGCCTGCAGAAGCAACACCAGCGCTATCAGTACGATCCCCCCTGTGCGCATCATGTCAGGTCAGCCCCATGGGGGTGTGGCGATAGGTACTCATGCCCCGGGCTTTGGGGCCGGTTTGCCCAGATAGAAGCCCTGGCCGTAGCCGATTCCCAGCGCTTTAATCTCCGCGAGAATCCTCTCATCGGCCACAAACTCCGCGACGGTTTTCAGGCCGTTTTGGTGGGCGAAGCGGACGATGGTCTCCACCACCGATCGCGCCGAAGGGTCGCTACCGAGCACCTTGATCAAAGAGCCGTCGATCTTGATGTAGTCGGCGTTGAGTTTGAGAAGATAGGAGAAGTTGCTATAGCCGGTGCCAAAGTCATCGATCGCCACCTCGGCACCCGCCTCTTTGGCCCGGGTGATAAACTGCGAGACATCCTCGAAGTTCTCGATCCCCTCAGACTCCACCAGCTCCAGCACGATGCGATCGCGCCCTTTAGCGGCAATCTGCTCTAAGATGTGCGCGCTAAGCTCTTCACAGGCGAGATCCTCTAAAGAGAGGTTCACCGAGATCTGCGCATCGGTCTGCTCCAGTTGCGCGATGACGGCATCGAAGATGGTGCGGGTGAGGGTGAGGTACTGTTTGGAGCGTTTGGCCGCATCGATAAAGAAGAAGGGGGAGATGATCTCCTGCTCATCCTCACCGATCATGCGAGCGAGCGCCTCATACTTCTCCACCGCGCCGGTGGTGGTGTTGACGATCGGCTGGAAGTAGGGGACGATGCGCCCCTGTTTGAGCGCCAGAGTGAGCCGCTCGGCCCAGCGGATATTCTCCTCATACACCTTCTCCAGCCCGAGTGACTTGCTGTAGACGATGAAGTTCTGCTTCTCCTTTTTGGCGTAGCGAATCGCCATCTCAGCACTGGAGAGGAGCGTAAAGGCCGGCTCGAAGCAGACGCCAGCTGTTGTCTGGATGGTAAAGCGTTTGAGCCCCACCTGCAAAGGCTCCTCGGAGAGTGCATCGCTAAGGGTGGCGATCGCCTCTTTAAAGGGCTCGGCTTCCGTCTGGTGTGCGATCAGTGCGAAGCGATCGCCGTGGTAGCGAAAGAGCTCAAAGCGCTCAGCGTTAAGCTCCTGAAGACGGTGGGAGAACTCTTCAAGCACCATATCGCCCACATGGTGGCCGTAGAAGTCGTTAATCTCATTGAAGCGATCGATATCAATCAGTGCGAGTGCGGGCGGCTCGTGATCGTGAATCTGCTCAATCAGGTGGTTTCGGTTGCCCAGGCCGGTGAGCGTATCGGTGCGCGCCTGCTTTTTAAGCGCCTCTTTGGTGTCAAAAAGCTCCGTGATGTCGTGGCGGATGGCGATGTACTCGGCAATCTCATTATGCTTATCCAAAATCGGCAAAATCGTGATATCGACGATGTAGTAGTCGCCGTTTTTCTTGCGGTTTTTTAGGATCCCCCGCCAGGTCTTTTTGGCCTGGATGGTCTCCCAGAGCTCCTTAAAACGCCAGGCGGGCTCATCGGGGTGGCGCACCAGGTTGTGTGGCTGGCCGATCGCCTCTTGGGGGGTGTAGCCGGTTGCCTGATAGAAGCGATCGTTGGCGTAGGTGATGCGCCCTTTGAGATCGCTGCGGGTGACGATATTGCTCTCATCGAGTGCCCGCTGGTACTCCTGGAGGTTTTTCATGTTGAGCGTGACGGCGTGATCGAGCTCTAAAAAGGCGTGGCTGAGCTGGTCGATCTCATCGTTGCCACGGCTCTCGATCGGCAAGATCTCCTCCCCTTCGGCGCGGCGCTGGACATTGTCCACGATCTGCGCCATCCGCTTGAAAAAGCGCCGGTTTAAAATCGCCATAAAGAGCACCAAAGAGAGCAGAACCACCCCGCCAAGCAGCAGGGCGTGAGAGAGCGCGTCGGGCGCGAGGTTGAGTAGCCACTTGTTGGCCAGAAAGGGGATAGCGCCCACGGTAAGAATCAGCAGGAGTATCTGCACGCGGATGGGCAGATTAAAAAGCGCTCGCATCAACCACCTTCGGGGATTTGGATCCATCAGGATGCCTCAGTGCCGCTTTGGCTCTCCTGAAAGCTAGGCGGCGGGCAGGGGCGGAAGCCTGGCGGCCATCTCTTTAAGGGTTTCGCGCAACAAAAGCCGATCGACGGGCTTGGTGATCACTCGATCGGCTTTAGGGGTTTTGTGCGCCTCATCGGCAAAGGCGGTGACCACGATCACCGGGCGGTGCGGATCGCGGCTTTTGAGCTTCTCGATCAGCTCCATGCCGTTCATAACGGGCATCTCCAGATCGGTGAGCACGATATCGGGATCGCACTCAAGCTCCCTCTCGTAGCCCTCTTTGCCGTTGCGCGCCTCATAGACTCTCTTGCAGACGCGCTGGACGATCTTGCCCAGCGCCATGCGCGCGATATCATCATCTTCGACAATCAGAACCGTCGCCTCTTTGAGTCGCTCTTCAGGGGTCATTGGCCGCTCCTTAGTGCGATAAGTGTAACATAAAACGGCTACGGTATGCCACCCGTTTCGCGCGCAGAGCCTATCGGGCCGTTTTGGGGCGGGCGACGCGGGCCATGGTCTCTTTGAGGTTCTCTTTATCGATCGGCTTGGTTAAAAAGGCGTCCGCTTCGGGCACCTCGTGTGCCTCGTCATTAAAGGCGGTGGCCACAATCACCGGCAGGCGGGGGAAGCGGGCCTTGAGAATGCGCACCAGCTCCATCCCGCTTAACCGGGGCATCTCCAGATCGGTGATGACGAGATCGGGCTGGGTCGCCTCGATCATCTCCAAAGCCGCCTGCCCATCCTCAGCGCTGCGCACCTCTTTACAAAAGCGGCTGAGAATCATCGCCCAGCTCTCACGGGTGATCTCATCATCTTCGGCCAGAAGAACACTCTGCTCTTTTAGCGCCTCTATCTCAATCATTCTCCCCCCTTATAAAGTGGTAATTTGATCGTAAAACACGCTCCCTCCTGGGTGTTGGCGGCCTCGATCGTACCGTGCATCCGCTGCAGAATCGTCGCAGAGAGCGAAAGCCCGATACCGGTTCCCTTCTCTCCCTTGGTGGTGGTAAAGGGGATAAAGAGCTTATCGGGCAGCAGGTGCTCGGCGATGCCGCCGCCATTATCCTCAAAGCGCAGCAGCGCCCACCCGGACGCTTCGGTGAGGGTGATGGTGATCTCCGGCGCTTTGTGGCTGCGCTCTAAGAGCACCTCTTTGGCGTTGTTGACGATATTGAGCACCACCTGACGGAACTCACCGGCTTTGCCCATTACCCGCAGATGGGGTTTGAGATCCAGTCCGATAGCCACATCGTGGCGCGAAAGCTGGGCGCTGAGCAGATTGACGATCTGCTCAATCTCCTCTTTGAGATCAAAGGGCTCTTCGCGGGTGTTGGGCTTGTAGAAGTTGCGGAAATCATCCACGGTGCGGCTCATGAAGCGCACCTGATCGAGAATCTTGTCCACCAGCCGATCGCACTCCTCGATGCTTAGCTCATCGAAGTGGCGCGTATCGCCGATATCCTGCGCGATCAGGCCGATGGCGTTAAGCGGCTGCTTCCACTGGTGGGCGATAGCGCCAATCATGCTGCCCAGCTCGGCGAGCTTGGTCTGCTGCATCAAAACCGCCTGCTGCATCTGCCGCTCATCGCGCAGCTGCTTGATCTCGCTGATATCCCGCCACATCATCAGCATCTGCTCGCTCGCCTCCCCCTCAAAGGGGGCGAGCAGAATCTCCAGCTCCACCTCATGACCCTGCTCGCTGCGGCAGACCCACTCAAACTGCTCGGTGCGTCCATCTCTCACCCGCCCAAAGACCTGCTCAAGGATGCGATCGCTAAAGAGCCCGGTCTCTGGCTGAATGGGCAAAGAGAGATCGAGCAGTGTGCGCCCAAGCAGCGCTTTAGGGGTGGTCTCGATCATCTTCGCCGCTGACTGATTGGCGTGGATAAAGCGCCCTTGACAATCGAGCAGCAGCACCCCCTCGGGCGAGTGTTCGAAGATGGCCGCGTAGAGCCGCTCGCTTTTGATGCGCGCTTTTAGCTCGCTCTCGACCTCCTGGCGGAGTGTCTCGTTGAGGGTTTTAATCTGCGCCTCCATCCGTTTGCGCTCACTGATATCCACCAGGTAGCCATGCCAGAGGGTTCCCCCCTCCTCGGTGCGCTGGGGGGTGGCGCGCCCCTCGACCCAGCGGGTATGGCTCTCTGGCGTGAGGATGCGGTACTCCGTGTGCCAGAGGGTGAGCTGATCGGCTGAGCGGGCGATCGTCTCCTCCACCCTAGCACGATCGTCAGGGTGGATCAGCGCTAAAAAGCGCCCCCCCTCCTGGCTGAGCGCCTGAGCAGAGAGGCCGCACACCTTCCAGGCCGCCTGGCTGGCGTAGCTTAGGCGGGTGTGGCCTGTGCTGTCGCGTTCGAGCTGATAGAGCATCCCCGGCAGGTTGCGGCTGATGTGTTCAATCTGCTGAAGCGTTTTGGTGTGCGCCTCGCGGTGCTGTCGGCTGCGGACCTCTCCGGCGTGCAGACGGCGGATAAACCACCCCGAACCCAGAGCGGCTAGTAGCCACACCAGAAACGCCCCACCGGCCAAAAGAAGCGCACTCTGGCGGGTGGGGGTCATATCCACGGTGCCCGCTGCGATGAGATCGTAGCCCTTAATCGGCTCCAGGGCGATGGTGCGGGGGCGGCCATCATCGGCGCTGGCGATAAAAAAGCGCTGCGCTAAAAGGGGATCGGAGTGAAAGTCGATCGCCGCCAGACTGCTGGAGGGGCGACCGGTCCAGGGGGTCTTCTCCAGCGGGTGGCGCAGGATAAAGCGGCCATCGGTGTGCAGCAGGCTTGCGCTTCGCAAACCCCGCTCAAAGAGCCCCTCAAAGCTCTGGTGCAGCTTGTCGGTATCAAAGATCGCCACCCCGGCACCGACTAAGCGATCGTCGCTATCATACACCCCGACGGAGAGGGCGAAAAACCAGGTCTCTTCATGGACGCGCGAGAGGGTAGGGGGTGAGACGAAGCGGCGGTGCGTGCCCGCCTTTAGGGCGCGAAAGTAGTCGCGATCGCTCACATCCGGCGGCACGCCTTCGCCGCTCCAGAGGACGATGCGCCCCGTCTCATCCAAAATCAGCAGATCCAGAAGCCACGGGGTGTGTCGGTGGTGCTGCGCTAAAAGCCGCTCAATCGTGTCGCTCTCTTCATCGTAGAGCAGGTGGGCCTGAGCGCTGTGCGCAATCAGCCGCTCGCTCTCTTTGAGGATGTGGCGGCTCATGAGTGCGTAGCTTTTTGCCGACTCCTGGGCAAGCACCTCGGCGCGCTCATACGCGAGCTTAAAGTGCGCATACCACGCCCCCGCCAGCACGGCGCCGCCCAGGATTAACAAAACAGCCCACCACCCCCATCTACGGGGCGCGCTTATCTCGTCCACTCTCACCTCTATGTTGTTGATCGCTCTTATTATAGCGTGGATTGTGTCGCGATCGGCAGCGCGAGGGTAAAGCGCGCGCCGTTGGCGTGGTTTTCGGCCAGAAGCTGACCGCCCATCTTCTCTTCGATAATGGTCTTGGCCAAAGAGAGACCGATGCCGGTTCCCGCCTCACCCTTGGTTGAGACCATCGGCTCAAAGATCTTATCGGGAAGCAGATCGGCAGGGATCCCTCCGCCATTATCCTCAAAGCAGATCACCGCCTGCTCACCCTCTTGCTGGGCGGTGATGGTGATGGCCGGTTCGGCGATCTGGTTTTCGATCAGCGCCTCTTTGGCGTTGTTGATCAGGTTGAGCGCTACCTGCTTAAACTCATTGGGGAAGCCGACGACACTCAGTCCCGCCTCGCCGGTGAGGGTGACATCGATATGGCTCTTGTGCAGCTGGGCGCTTAGAAGCTCGATCACCTGCTCACAGGCGGCTTTGGGGTCAAACGGCTCTTTCTGGCGGGCGGGTTTGTAGAAGTTTCTAAAATCATCCACCGTCTGGGACATGAAGCGCACCTGCTTGAGGATCTTATCGCTCTCGCGCACCAGCTCGTCACGATCGAGCTCGTCGTAATCAAAAGCGTCCACCAGCCCCTGGGTGATGAGGCTCACGGCGTTGA
>PWVP01000223.1 GCA_003561815.1 Campylobacterota bacterium
GTGCCGGTACGCCTTGGGCAAATTCGTACGGTTCGGGATACAGCTCCTTCATGGCATTCCAGTTGTTATCGACGAAGTCACCAGTCTGCCAGCCGAAGTAGACGTCGTCTCCCTCGAAGACGGTGGCGTCATGCCCGTGCAGAAGACCCGTGCCCAGAAGCACCAGGCCCTGCTCCTCGTCGGAGATGTCGAATACGCCGCTGGTGTGCAGGATGGCCTTTTCATGCTGCAGGGCGATCCAGGACTGCTCGTACTTGGTGCTGGTGACCGTCACGTCGTGCAGCGTGGGCTCGGCAGGACGATAGGTTTCTCGATACTTGAGCGACTTGCCCACGTACATGCCGGTGAAGCCGCCGTCGAAGTGCAGGTTGGTGATGTCGGCATCGCCGAAGACGTACAGGATGCCGTTTTCGTCAGTGAGAGGATGCGGTCTCAGGGTGATGTTCTGCAGTACCGCATCGTTGCTGCCGATATGCGCCTTCACGTAGAAGGTGGTATCGGTGATGTTGACGTTACTGATGAACATCGGCGTCCGGTAGAACGCACAGTTCTCGATGGTCAGGTTCCTGGTCGCCCAGGACGACTGCACCTGGTACCAGTCTTTGAACGTTACGTCCAGGCCGAGATTGGCGAAGGTGATGGAGTCGCCGGCCGTTCTGATCGAGCCAGCATAGGGATCGGGGGCCATCAAGGCACCCATTCCGTCACCCAGCGCCTGCGTACCGGCCTCCGGATCGAAGCTTGTCACCAACGTGCCGTCACCCTCGAATATCAGCGACGCACCCCAATCGATGGTCAGACTGTAGCCGGCGAAGTTCAGCAGCTCCAGATCATAGGTGATGCGCAGCTGCGGAACGGTGAGGGTGAAACTGGCACCCAACGTAATTCGGGGAACCTGCCGGTTAATGGCCGAGACGAATCCGTCCTGGTCATATACCGTCTCCTCATCGAGAATCACTTCGTTCTCTTCCAACACCGTCACGATGGCCGTGGCGGTCACATCGTCCGGATTGCTGACGCCCTCCGGAAGATCCACCAGTGTGCCCTCAAGCTCGTAGTCATCAGGGGTAGTGCAATCGTAGGGTCCCTCGAGCCAGACCACGCTCACGTTAATGGTCGAGGCATCGTCCAACTCGACGGTCACCGTGCTCTGCAGGTTGAGGTCCCCAAAGGCAGTGCAGAACTCAACCTCCCTGACAACCTGCTCCGCATCGACGATTACCAGGTCTTCCGGCTCGGGCTCGATCGGCTCCTCCTCGCCATCGTCACCGATGATCCAGGCCAGCGCGTCCAGGATGGCTGCTTCCTGATTCGGCGTGGCTTCGTCACTGGTGGCGATGTTGGCTACCGGATCATCATTGATGCGGAACCAGATGTCCTCCATGGTCAACCCCTGATCGGTGATCAAAGAGTTGATCAGGGCTTCCGCGTCCGCCGGGTGAGCGATCAGGTAACCGATGCTGACCGCGGTGTCACCGATGAATACTGAGTGCTCCGGTAACCCATCGTCGGCTTGTGCCACCGACGGTGCGACGGCAAAGACCAGCGCCAGGGCCAGAACTACTGCCAGTATGCTTGTCAGTCGCTTAAGATTAACCACTTTGCTTTTCCCTCCCTTTCTAGAGGTCTTCTCCTGGGGTATCCCAGCCCACAAAGGACTGCCCCCGTAGGCCGGGGTTGTTACCTTACTCAAGCTCCAAATCGATCTCGAAAGCGTGCTGACCGAATGCGTCCGGGATCGTCAAAGTACCCGTGGCCAACACCGTACCGTCGGAATCTGTGATCTGAAGCGTCGTCTCGCCGGTGCCCATGAAGGTCACCGGAACCTCGCCGTCGATCTCCCGAAGAGCCGTACTCGCGACTACGCTGAAGTGAGTGGCACCTGCCACATCCTCAACCTCGTACACGTACACGTCGTTGAAGCCCAGAGCACCGACCTGAATCATACCGGTGGCAGTGGGATCCGGATCCGGATCCACCGGCGGCTCTACTTCTTCTTCCAGAAGCCGGACATAACCGACTATCTCGTCTTCGATGTCGAAGAGCTCGACGATGTCGCCTGCCTTGAGGTCTGTGCGACCGATGAACTTCTCGGTAACTTCGTTGTAGTAGAAGACATCCTCGTCGAGGACGAAGTTCTGACCGTCAACGCGGATGTAGGTGGATGTGCTGGTGGCAAACTCACCAGTATGGAACGATACCGGCTCAGAGACGACGATGTCCTCGTTGACTTCCACCAAGACGACCATGCCGAGCATGGCAAGCTCAAAGCCAACTACGTCCTCAAGCGCTACCTCAGTGCCATCAGCCAGCTCGACGAGCAGGTCGTCTTCGCCATACTCCACAACCTTGGCGAAGAAGGCATCTTCGGTAACTACCACATCAAGGATAGCGCGGATCGTGTCAGTGCTGTCCAGAAGCAGCGTGTAGTCGTTACCGACTACGAAGGCTAGGTCCTTGAAGTCATACCTGACACCATCGACCCGGACGAAATCGGCACCGATGCTCGTGATCTCGCCCTCGATGATGCTGTCGGTGAGAACCGAGACGTAGGTAGCGTAAGCGCCATCTTCGTCGGAGTTGCCCTCTGTGCGGACGGTGACGATGGGCTTCGCATCCTCCCAGGTGTCCTGGAAGTCCTCAAAGGCCTCCTCCAGCTCTTCGAGGGTAACCTCTTCACCATTGAGGAGAATCACGGTGCTGTCGTCAATCTCGAGCTCGACGGTGGGGTTGACCGTCACTACGATATAGCCGAAGTCTTCCTCGTCGTCATACATGTTAACGTCAACGAGGAATACGTCTTCGTACGTGTCAATAGTAGCGTTGATCTCGACGACGTCACCGTCGTCATCGAAAGTGATGGTGACTACCTCGTCCTTGAGCTCGGCAAATGCCTCGGCAATGGTGTCGAACACCTCATCACAATCGTTGACGACCAGGGTGACCTCATCTGCCAGGTCATAGCGGTCACCAGCGACGGTGATGTCGTCACGGAACGTGGAGTGAGCAGTCCACTTACCGGTAACCGTGACTACAGAGACATCCTCGACGAACCTGATGAAGGCTACGTCTCCGGCCTTATCGAGAAGGAACTCGACATCGGCGTCAACGAGGTCGGCGAGCTCGTCAGCACCATAGAGAGCGACCTTGCTGGCCAGATCATAGGTCTTGCCAGCGATCCTGATGGTCGAAGCGGTCACCGAAGTAACCGTGCCCTCTTCGTACTCGAACAGGGTTTCCTCGTCCTCTTCATCCGGCTCTTCGCCATCAACAGCGACGAACACGTTGAACATCGCGTTGTAGACCATGCGCGCCATGTCCTCGCGGAGCACCGGTACGGTGGTCGGGTGAATAATGTAGATGTCATCGCAGATGATGCCGACGTCGATGGCGGTGGCTATCCATGCAGCCGGCCAGGGACCCTCAACCTCGTATCCCAGGACGTTCAGCAGCATGGTGGATGCCTCGGCGAAGTTCACGTCGTTGTTGGGACGGAACGTGCCGTCAGGGTATCCAGCTATCACTCCATAGGCCTGGGCAGCGTTGACCCATCCCCACATCCAGCTGTCGGGGACGTCCGGGAACACCGGAGGAGTCATCTCGAAAGCCGTGGCGACCCTCTCCTTGCCCATCACGCGAATCGCGGTCACCGCAAACTCTGCCCGAGTCAGCGGATGGAACGGACGCGCTGTGCCGTCGGGATAGCCGATGTAGACGCCCGTGGCACCGAGAACCGCAAAGTCCTCGACGAACTCGGAAAGAGTTGCGTCCTCCCACAGAGCCTCGACGACTTCGACTTCCGTGGCCGCTAACGCGCCCGTGCCCAGAACGCTGACCAGGAAAATCGCGACGACAGTTAGTACTGATAACTTGCGTCTCACTGATTGTACCTCCTTCTCTTGGTATGTGTTGTGCTTTCGACCACCCAGGAGCTGAGATTTTGGGCGGCCGTTCAGGGCTTAGAATTCATCGGCAGCGTTGCCGAATCCTGCAACCTGCTAATTACAAACTGGTTACACCGCCCGATGCATCCGTTTTTCCCCGAACCTCGCACCATTAAGTGTAATAGGGCTTATTCGCCGAAGCAATGGGTTTTGTGCTTTTGTAATCGAATGTTCAACGTGGGTCGCAGCATGAACGCTTCACGCAAGCAAGAATGAAGAACCAGACGGGAGAGATATCTCACCCTATCGTGGCTGGTCATATCCCCCGCTCGCTGAGCAAAGAGCTGCCCGCGCTCGCCAATCACGTCTTTTGATCGCTAGCAGCCCTCTGTATGCTATAATGTGGGATGCTAGTTCACCTCGACGGGACCCGAACTCCAAGCTCTCACCTCACGCCGCCCAGCTCATATCCGCAGCTGGCTTCTCACCAGGTCCGCGGTCCTCCGGTAGAGCAGCATGGTCATGAGGGTGCTTATGGCACCGCGAAGCAGGTTGAACGGTATCACGGCCGTCGCCACCAGCGATCCCACCTGCTCGGTGGGGATCCCCCATATGGGCAGGGCAACATAAATGTTCAAAAAGACCCCTACCACGGTGAAGAGTACCGTCCCGATCAGCATTCCAATGAGCGCTCCCCAACGGTCACGCTTCACCCAGTGATAAATAGCTCCTGCCGCCAGTATGAAGACCAGGGTGGTGCTCCAGTTCATGAAGGTACCTACGAGACCGTGCCTGGCGCGTGTCAAAAAATACAGTGCGTTCTTGATGGTTACGATGAAGAACCCCGCCACCGGACCCATGGAAAATGTCCCTATGAGAACCGGGACATCGCTGAAATCATAGCTCATCCAGGGTGCTGCCGGCAGTATCGGGAACTTGGGAAACCACATCAACACGGTAGCAATGGCTCCAAAGAAGGCAATGGCTATTAGGCGTCTGGTGGACTTCACGAATCCTTCCCCTTTCCTGACCTCGGGGCAAGAAGAAACCCCAGAGCAATCTGGGGCGTCGGGAGATCAATCTTCTTCCGTCCGGACTGTACCGTCGGCGCTGGAATCTCACCAGCTCAACCGCCCCTGCTGGAGACA
>PWVP01000002.1 GCA_003561815.1 Campylobacterota bacterium
CGAGCAAAGTCCGGCACCAACCCGGGGTGCCTTCGTGACGGAACACAACAAACCCAAGCAGGAGCGGGATCCGGTTGCCAACGATTACGGATCATCTCAACCATGGCCTCCACCAGCTCGTCGCCAAAATAGCCTGCATGTTTATGCTCCGCTACCGCTTTGCCCCAACCCGCATCATTCCAGCGCGATAACACACGGCCCTTCTGCGCCCGCCACTCTTGCGGCAGATTACCCTGGAAGCCGTACTCAACAAAGGCATTGGCGGCCACTTGCGCTTTGGGCACAATCACCATTTCTGCGTGTTTGAGAAAGGTGGCAGCCCGGTGAACAACCAAAGGGTCAATTGACAAATCGATGATCGGTTGGCCGAGGCAGGAGGCGCATTTGCCGCACGGCGTAGGATGGTGATCATCCAAAGCCCGACGCAAAAAAGTCATCTTACAGTTGTCGTCCAATAGATAGGCTTGCACCTGCGCCCACTCCTCTTCGCGCTGCTGGGTCAAATGCGTAATTCGGTCATGATCCATCTGGTAACGCACGGCTGTTCTGTGCCACTTCTTGCCGGTTTTGATCACAGGTGCAGGATTTTCCACACTCAGCAGCTTGAGCACCTTCTCTATCTGCCCGTGGCGAAGATTGGTCTGCTCTTCGATGCCGCGAATGGACAGACCATCACTATTTTCCAAAACCCGCAAAATCTCGTTAACCTGTGCCTCCGGGGGAAAAGCCGACTCCCTAAAGAACTCATGAATGTCCCGATCTTCCGCACCCGACATCAGCACGCCCACAGCGCGATCGATGCCGCGTCCGGCACGCCCGACCTGCTGATAGTAGGCAACAATTGAACCGGGTGCTTGGTAGTGGATAACAAAGCTCAAATCCGGTTTGTCATAACCCATCCCTAAAGCTGTAGTCGCCACCAGCACTTTGAGCCGGTTGTTTAACAGCAAACCCTCCAGATGAAGCCGATAGGCATTGCTGTCCTCAAAGCCATCGGCCTCGATACTGCCGTGATACGCTTTGGCCTCAATGCCGTTGGCGCTTAGCCAATCAGCCACCTGCTCGGCATCACGCACCGTCAAGGCATAAACGATGCCCGTGCCCGGCAAAGTGGGAATAACCTGTGCCAGCCAAGCCAAACGGGACGGCTGATCGGGCAGCACCATACTCTGTAACGCCAAGCTTTCTCGAATCAACGATCCACGCTGAGGCCGGATACGACCTATCTGCGTTTGAATATCCTCCACGACCCGGTTATTGGCAGTGGCGGTTGTGGCGAGCACCGGTGTGTTTTCCGGCAGCTGACGCAAGATATTAACGATACGCCGATAATCCGGACGAAAATCGTGGCCCCAGTCGGAAATGCAGTGCGCCTCGTCGATTACCATCAACGCAATACGATCGGCAATAGGCTGCAAGACGGTTGCGATAAATTCATCATTGGCCAGCCGCTCCGGAGAGATCAGCAGGCAGTCAACCTGATTATCTAAAATGCGCCGGGTTACCGCGTCCCAGTCGGCCCTATTGGCAGAATTGAGGGTTTCCGCCACAATACCCAAGCGCCCTGCCGACTCGATCTGGTTGCGCATCAAAGCAAGCAGTGGCGATACGATAATCGTCGGCCCCAGACCCCGATCACGGAAAATCTTGGCGCTGATAAAATAAACCGAACTTTTTCCCCAACCGGTACGTTGCACCACCAGCAGCTTTTGCTGTTGGTTAACCAGCCCGTCAATAGCCTCCCATTGACCATCACGAAACTCGGCGGACGGATCACTCAGTTAGCGCAGCCTGCAATAGCTCTTGTGCGAGACTTTTATTCACCTGCCCTCCGTCTTTTTGGTTTCAGCTTGGCCGATCAGGCTTGCAAAGTATCAACAATTCAGAGGGTATCAAAACCTCACTAAAACCGCCCGCATTTTAATGGCACCACACCTCCCTTTTAGTGCCGCGATTTTGGCAGAGGGGGGCACACCCCAAGCGACCACCCATAAAGCCGCCCTTTGCTGCTTAGGCTATAAAGCACCGAGTCTATGACCGCCAGGCCGAAGACCGATCCCTCGCCACCGGCAAAGGTGTGTCGCACTTTGCCTGAAGCGGGATCGTAAACCGTGATATCGCCCGAACCCGATTCGCTAAAAATCAGATAACCGCACGCAGCGATCATCTTGCTGATGTGCACCGGCGGGGGGGTCTCTATTTCCCGACCCAGCAGCTCGGAGTAGTGGACCTTAGGCGGATGGATCGGCTTTCGGCTAAAGAGCAGGCTCTCCTGGCGGGTATCATACGCGCCGATCCCTTTGCCGTACTGGCTAAAGTAGAGCTTGTGCCCTATGGGCACCAGATGGCTAATCCGCTCGGCCTGGTGTCGCTCGCGCTTTGGGTCAAAGGTGGCGGTGCGAATACTCTTCAGATGTTTTGCAGATGCGGGGCCTAACTGATAGACGAAGATGGTGCCGGTATCGTTAGGAAGATAGAGACGATCCTCTATCAGCGCCGCATCGCGCAACACGCCGGTTCGCACCCCCTCGATCCGGTAGCGATCCTGAGGGGGCGTTAGGGTGTAGCGGCTATCGCCACTTAGCACCGCTACGCTGCCGTGCCTATCCATCACCAGAAGAAGCGCCCCTAGCGAGCGGATGGCGACAATATTGCCCGAGAGTCCCTGGACTGGCAGGGGTGAAAAGTCCGCCACTGTAAACCCGGGCTCAAGCAGCCTCTCTTTAGGCGCACAGAGCACCTCTGCAGTGTAGGTGCCCAGACAGAGGTGGGTGGCGGTTGCGCCGATGGCGCTGAAGTGGCCGAAACGATCCAGCGAATCGCGTAGCGGAATGTGGGCCAGCGGCTTGAGGCTCTCAGCATGAAAGATCTCTAAAAACTCGCCTGATTGATCCTCTCTTCGTGAGGGGCTCCAGAGCCGATCGTTGGCTTGTGAGATGACATAGAGGTGGCGATCGCCCGCTGCGAAATGGTAGGCACTATTGTGAGCGAGTTTACGATCGAGCAGCCCTCCGCTCTGCTTTCGCAGCACATGGGGTTTTGTGCGGATGGGCACACGCTTTTGGTGAGTGCCTGTCAGGCTGACTGTCGGCGGTAGTAGCTCGATTTTCCGGGTGCGGTTGTGCTCCAGATCGCTGGCCAAAAAGCGGATATCCATACTCAAAAAGTACTCGCGCTCATCATCGATCGGCTTTTGCACGGTGATGTTGTGCTGACCGGAAGAGCCCGATCCGTGCCGGGCCTTAAAGCGGTACTCAAGCGGCTTGCCGGCCACCAGCTCTCCCGCCGGGGATTCATTGATCACAAGAGGGAGATTATCGATCGACGAGGTGATGACCACCGCTGCATAAAACGCCGGCTGGGCACCCAGAGCAGCACTCAAGATCAACAAACAAAGAGAGATGGCACGCATCGATCGAAACACCGGCAGACTCCTTGAACTGGCAGGGGCGATTATAGACCCTCTCGCTTGAGTTTGCCGCGCAGCCGGTGATCGCTTAAGGGGAGTTTTTCTAAAGTTCCCCAATCAGGGGGAGTGTAATGGGCGTGTTTACGCAGCTTTGTGGCGCACACGAGTATGAGATTGTCGATGAGTTTATGGACCACTTCGAGATTATGACCGCCACAATGGCACCAACCATCTTGGCGCTGGGGCACACCGACACATACGCCAGCAGCGTCGATGAGCTCTTTCGCACCTTTCACAACCTCAAATCCGCCACCGCCTATCTAAGACTCGAGGCGATGAACCGACTCGCCGCCACGATCGAAGATCAGCTCGAGAGTGCGCGCAGCCACCCCGGCCCGGCGAGTGAGGGCTTTATCGACTGGCTTTTGATGGTAAGCGATCAGTTTGAGTGCTGGCATGGCGATCTCAGCGGCGATCGTGAGCGGTTTACGCCACTAAACTTCACCATCTTCGATCTGCCTGAAATCAATTAACACATCCATCAGCGTCAGCTTAAGCCACAGGTGTTACTATTTCCCTGCTGCAAGGCACCGTCCCGGTCGGGATAGACATGGTTTGCTTAGCGTCTTCCTCTTTTAACCCTGTCTACCACCCTCCCTGCCGGGCCAATTCTGCCCAAAGGTTTACGATGCAACCCACCACCAACGGCCGCGTGATGCTGATCAAACACGATGCGATCGGCCAGGGCGAACTGGGCGTCAAACTGATGACCGGTTTTATGGCCGCCCTCACCGATCAGCCCGTGCTGCCTGAGAAGATCTTTCTCATCAACCGTGGCGTGCTCTGTGCCACCACCCAAGGCCCGGTGCTCGATAGCCTGATCGCACTGGAAGCCAAAGGGGTCGCCATCTTCGCCTGCCAGACCTGTCTTAGCTACTTCGATCTCGAAGAGAGTCTCAAAGTGGGCCAACTGGGCAACGCGAAAGAGACCCTAGCCGCCCTGATCGGATCGGATAATCTGATCACGCTTTAATACCTCTCCTTTGATGCGGCAGGTTGCCGCCCACACACATCACACAAGGAGACTTCCGATGAAAGTCCTACGACTCACAGCCCTCACAGGCCTGCTAGCCACCACGCTTTGGGCCCAAAGCATCACCAAAGAGGGGATTGTCGTCGTCGCCCCCTGCGTCGAGCAGGGCCACTTCACCGAGTGCCCACTCAGCTATAACGCCAGCGATGAGCCGCTGGTGCTCTATGTCGCTGAGGATATGCGCTACTACACCCTCGATCTCTCCGGCGTCACCCGCCGCGAAATGGACACCGGTTTCGCCCGCTACGGCACGGTGGTCACCGGCACGCTTAAAGGCGATCAACTCATCGTCGATCGCTACGAAGCCCCCGCCCCACGAGAGGACACACTCTTTAAAGGGTGCCTCTAACAGATTGCAAAATGCCATCTTTTGCGGGGTGCGCGCCCCGCTTGGCTACACTTCTCACGACACCCTCTTAAGGACACCGCTTCCGGCGGAGGGTGCAACCGCCCTACCCCCGAAGATACACCTCAAACAGCCCACAAAACTCATCGCGGGTCTACACAAGGATGACTGGCTAGATCGATA
>PWVP01000257.1 GCA_003561815.1 Campylobacterota bacterium
CGTAGACCACGCTTTCGAGATAGAAGGCGATCACCGTGCCCAGCGCCGCGCCCTGCACCCCCAGCGCAGGCAGCCCGAAGTGGCCAAAGACCAGCGCGTAGCTGAGCAGCACATTCACCCCGGCGGTAAAGAGTTTGATGCGTAGCGGCGTGGCGGTGTTACCCGAAGCGCTCATGGCGCTAAAGGCGATCTGGTTGATAAAGAGTGCGCCAAAACCAAAAACCATCACCCACAGATACCCAGCTCCGAGCGCCACCACCCGATCGGCGGCCCCCATCCAGATAAAGGGCAGATGGGTGCTTGGCAGTGCCAGCAGCATCACCAGTGGGGCGCCCAGAAGGGCAAAGCCGATAAAGGTGGAAAAGACCCGCGCCGCCTTATCGGGCTGGCTGCCGCCCATAAAGCGGCTCATCAGGGCATTGGAGCCCACATAGAGCACGCCGAGGATCACAAAAAAGAGCCCCATAAACTGCAGCCCGATCCCCACCGCCGCCGTGGCCGAAACCTCCAGATGGCCCACCATCAGCAGGTCGATGAGCACCTGCAGCATATCCACCAGCGCCCCGGCCGCCGCGGGCAGCGAGAGCCGCCAGACCCGCTGGAAACGGGCCCACTCAAAAAACGCCATGCACACCTGTTCGAGAATTTTGGACGGATTCTACTACAATGGCGCCATGGCATGGATAGGCGAACTGATTATTATGTTGATCGCAGGGGCGATCTTTATCTTTATTGTGCGGGGTTATCACCGCAAAAAGACCGGCCTGGACGATTAGGGCGACTCCTCGATAAACTCCACATTCTCGTGGACAAAGGGGTAGAGTAGCCACTTGATCCCCTCGAGAACATAGTGGCTAATGCCCGCTTCGGTGCGCCACCAGTTCTCATGGGTGTAGCGTTCAGTTGGCGCGGCGGCGGCTTCGTAGGCCACCGCTACCCCCTTATGCGCCGCGATCTTCTCAAATGCATAGAGCGATCGGCGGGTGTGAAACCCATCGGTGACCAGAATCACCCGCTCAATCCCCTCGCGATCGCGCACCCAGCGGGCCACATCCCACGCCTCATCCAGCGTACTGGTCGCACCCCCCTTATCGCTGGGCACCACCTCATAAGCCACCTCGAGATGATCGAGCAGATCGGTGATGCGGTGACGCTCGATACGCAAAAATTCACTATAGCGATCGGCCGGTTCACGCACCTGCGTCACCAAAATCAGCGGCGCATAGCCCGCCTCGTAGCGATCGATCGCTGCGGGCACCCGGTTGATGGGTGAGCCGCCTAAAATCACGATCGCATCCGCCCCCTGGCGGGCGTTATCCACCTCCAGCCACTGGGCGTAGCCTGTCAAAAAGCGGGGCAGATTCTCCACCAGTAGCAAAATCAGCAGCAGTGCGACCAGTAGCAGCTGAAACCACTTCGAACCCATCATGCCGGCACCTCCTTCGCATCACCAAAATGGCTCCCCTGGGCATAGACAAACCCGAGCGCCTGTACCCGCTGCATACTGGCCTGATCGGTCACAAAGGTGGCAATCGGCGCGATCTTAGCCTGGTGCATCAGCGCTAAGAGTCCGGTGGTCACACTCAGCGCCGCCTCTTTCTGTGTCACCGCCTGCAGCAACGCACCGCTAAACTTCACCGCATCGGGCTGGAGCATCAAGAGTGCACTTAGATCCTCACCACCGGTGCCAAAGTTCTCGATCAGCAGCCGCACCCCCTCGCGCCGAACGCGCTTTAAAAAGGTGCCAACGGTGCTATCTTTTAAAAGGCGCGCATCCCAGCTTAGCTCCAGCCAGATGCGACTTAGTGCGACGCCACCGCGCTCTGCGGCGCGCTTTAAGATCGCCTCGATATCCAGATGCAAAATATCCTCCACCGTCAGATTCAGACAGATCCAGCCACTCTGCTCGGCCAGCTGCTCGATCGCCCGGGTTAAAATCCGCTCGCTAATCTGCGGATAGAGGCCGGAGTTCTGCGCCGCTGGCAGAAAAAAGCCCGGCGTAACCGCTGTCCTCTTCTCATCGATCAGCCGCGCGAGCGCCTCGTAGCCCACCACCTGCCCACTGGCGAGATCCACATAGGGCTGAAAGTAGGGGCGGATGCGATCCTCGCTCAGTGCCGCCTCGATCTTCTTCGCCCAGAGCAGGTTCTGCTCGTGGGTGTGCAAAAAGGCGTTATCATCATCAAAGAGCGCCACGGGCTTTTGCTGCGCGATCGCCTCCTTAAGCGCCATCTGCGCCTGTGCGATGGGATCGGATCCTTGCAAAGCCGCCAGCCCCGCCACCGCTTCGCTGCTTAAAGAGATCCCCTGATGGACAACCCCTAGAGCCTCAATCTCAGCCAGCAGTGCCTGGCACACCTGTAGCGGCTCTTTGTCTGCTAAAAGCACCCCGAAGGTGTCACCCCCGGCACGAAAGGCGCGGCGATTAAAGCGCTCCTTTAAAAAGTGGCCCACCGCCAACAGCAGCGCGTCGCCATAGCAGGTGCCGTAAAACTCGCTAATGGCGCGCACCTTCGGCAGTCGAATCAGCGCTAAGGTGCCCTCTTTTTCCTGCGCGATCGCCTCGCTGAGTGCGAAGGCGTTGCCCAGCGAGGTGAGCCGATCGCCGCGCGCCTGCTCGTTGAGGGTGCGCAGGGTGCGCTCTTGTGCTTTGTGCCGCTGCGAGAGGGTGTTGGCCAGTGAAAGCACCTTTTTATGAAGCGAAGCGATCTCTTTAAACTCCAGCGCCGTTCGCGCAGGGGCGCGCTCTAACTCTAGCGCCCCTAGCGACGCCTCGATCTGCTCTAAGGGGACAAGCGCCGATCGTCTAAAAACCGCCAGCGCCCGGACAGTGAGCAGCAGTGCTAAAGCGCCACCACCGATCAAGGCGGCCAGCAGCAGTGCCACAAACCCGCTCTCCAGCCACCAGAGCAGTCCTGCCACCAAAGCAGCACTCACCAGCGCACCAAAACCCACCACCAGGAGCTGGCGCTTTAAAAAGGAGCTTAAGCTTCGCACACGGCACCCTTTAAAAACATATGTCACATTATGCGTTAAGAGTGTTTGGAATAAAATTAACTTTAAAATTTCAAAGAAGGTGCTGCCCCATGTCCTATGCGATCCCCTTTTTTCGCCCCAATATCCGTCAGGTTGAGGGCAAGCTGTTTGAGCGGGCCCTTCAGGGCGAGCAGGCTTCGCTTGTCCAGGAGCTTGAGCAGGTGGTCTGCCAGGAGACCGGTAGCGCCCACACCATCGCCGCTGTCAACCCCGCCTCGGCCATCCATCTGGCCCTCTGCGCGCTGGATATCAAGCGGGGCGATAAGATCGTCTGTTCGGTCAACGCCCACCCGGCACTGCCCCAGATGGTCCGCCACTTCGATGCCGAGCCGATCTTTGTGGATATCGATCCGAACAACTACAACATCAACCTGGATGCCCTTGAGACGATTCTGCGCGAGAACACCTCCAAAAAGCTTCGGGGGGTGATGATCCCCTTTGTGGCCGGGCAGGCGCCCGCGCTTAAGCGGCTCTACGCCATCGCGCGCACCCACGGTGCGTTTGTGCTGGAGGATGCCAGCGGCAGCTACGGTCTGCACTACGAGGGACGAGCCGTGGGGGCACTGGAGGCGGATATCACCATCCTCTCCCTCTCGCCCATGGGGGCCGCCGTGGCCACCAACGCCGGGCTGCTGCTCACCCAAAACCGCGATCTCGCCGATCGGGCGCGGCTGCTGCGAAGCCACGGGATCGACTATCAGGCCAACCCCAGCGTCGAGTACGCCTACGATGTGCTCGAGATCGGGCTGGACTACCTCCCCTCAGGGCTGGATGCCGCCGCCACCCTCTCAGAGCTCGCCCAGGCCCCCGCCCTGCTTAAAAGACGCCAGAGTATCGCTGCGCGCTACCGTGACGCCTTTAAGGGGGTGCCCCACATCGAGAACCCCGCCCTTGAGAGCGATCACGCCTTCTGGGCCTATATCATCAAGGTGGACAAAAACCGCGACGGCTTTGCCAAAAGTCTGGCCCAGAAGCAGGTGCAGACCGGGCTGCACTATATCCCGCTGCACATGATGAGCTACTACCGTCACAAATATGGCCTGCGCATCACCAGCTTCCCTAAAGCGCTTAACAACTACCAGCAGATCCTCTCACTGCCGATCTACGCTGCCATGGAGGATGCGGAGATAGAGGCGGTGGTGGCTGCTGTGACCGAGATTGCGCGCGCGCGCGTCTGGTAGCGGCCCGCTTTGAGCAGCCCGGCTAACCGCATTGAGGGGTGGCTCTATGCCCCCCGGGGCTTCTGGCAGCGGTTTTTGCTCGGCGTGCTCACCCCCTTAGGGTGGCTGCTCTGTGCGGTGGGGTGGCGCCGGCTGCACCCCTCTACGCCCCCCATCACCCCCCCTCTGCCCACCATCAGCGTGGGCAATCTCACCGTAGGGGGCACGGGCAAAACCCCCCTCATCGCCGCCCTGGCAGCGCGCTATGCCAAACCGGCCATTATCCTGCGTGGCTACCGGCGCAAAAGCCGTGGCTGCCAGCTCATCGCCCATGAGAGGAGGCTGTGTGCCACCCTAGTGCAGAGCGGCGATGAGGCGATGCTCTATCACCGCCTGCTGCCCTGGGCTACGGTGATTGTCAGCGCCGATCGGCTCGAGGCGATCGCCTACGCCCACCGGCTGGGCGCCACGGTCGCCTTTTTAGATGACGCCTTTCGCCACCGCCACATCGAGAAGCTCGATCTGCTGATCGCTCCCACCCCCACCCCTGAAAACCGCCGCTGTCTGCCCGCAGGCCCCTACCGCCTTCCGCCTAAAGCCTACCAGCTAGCCGATCGGGTGGTGCAAGAGGGGGTGGACTTTACGCGCCGCTGCACGATCGTAAACCCCACCGAAAAGATGGTGCTCATGACAGCGATCGCCCGCCCGGAGAGACTGGAGCCCTTTCTGCCCGATCTGCAGGGGCGCTGCTACTTTCCCGATCACCACCCCTTTACCCACCAGGAGGCATCAGAGGCGCTTAAACGCCACCAGGGCACCTCTTTGCTGGTGACCGAAAAGGATGCGGTCAAGCTGGAAAGTTTCAATCTGCCACTCTCCTATCTTACACTCACGCTTGAGGTTGGCGAAAACCTCCATCAGATGGTGGCGGACTACACACTTCAAAAGGGTGGTGACGCTACAATAAGCCCCAAAAACCCAGACCCTTTAAGGACATAATCGTGGCAAACCGTACCCAATCAAAAAGCAGCGAAGACTCCCTGCTGGAGCTTCGCATCCGCATGGAGCGCTGGGTCAGAAAAAACCGTCTCTGGCTCATCGGTGCTGTGGCGGCCATCGTCATCTGGCTTCTGGCCATGGGGATCTACGCCCTTGTGGAGCAAAACCGCATCCAGGCGGCCAACACCGCGCTCACCACCCTACAAAACGATCCCACCGATGCCCAGGCGCTTGAGACGCTTCAGAGCCGATCGCCGCAGCTTTATGGCCTCTTTAAGCTCCAGCAGGCCGCCCAGAGCGGCGATCGCACCGCCTTAGAGACGCTGGCACAGCGAAACGATCTGGCCGGGGATATGGCCGCTTATCAGCTCGCCCTTTTGGATGAAGACCCCCAGGCGCTGGGCCGCTACACCCAGCGAGAGGGGGCCCCCTTAAGGGAGATGGCCTACCTGAGCGAAGCGCTGATCTGGCATGAACAGGGCGAGCACCAGCGTGCACGCGATGCGCTTGCGCGCGTGGGCTTTGACTCCGATATGCGCGACTTTGCAGCGACGCTTGAGCACTACGGAGTGGTTGGGGAGTGAGCCGCTTTGTTCTGCTGGCCACCCTGGCCGCCTGGCTTCTGATCGGCTGCTCAAAAAAGGCGATCTACACCCCTGAGCGGATCGATGATCGCCTCAGCTACAGCGATCGTACCCCTTTGCCGATGCAGGAGAGCTGGCTAGGCAGCGGGGCCACCTTAGAGGATGGCTCCATCTTTCTTCCCGCTGCCGGGCGGGAGTCTTTTGGCCTCGGCGCTGAGTTTCGGCTGGTGGGGGTTAATGGCCCCTGGCGGCTGATGGCCGATCGAAGCGGCACACTAAAGGCGATCGACACCCAAAGCGGTGCGCGCCATAAGCTGACCCTCTCGCAGCCGGTTTTAAGTGCTGCCACCGATGGGAGCGTGGTGGCCACCATCAGCCGTGACAACAGTCACCGCCTGCACGATCTGCACTCCGGTGAAGTGGTGATGCTGGTGCGTGAGCGGCCCACCATGACCATCACCACCCAGATCGCCCCTCCCCTCATCGGAGCGGATCAGGTGATCTTTGGCACCTTGGATGGCAAGCTGCTGGTCGTCGATCGCGACCGAAATCGCGTCGTGCTGGAGCGGGTGGTGGGCACCGATTCGCACTTTGGCAATGTCCGCTTTATGGTGGCCCACGATCACCGCATCATCGCCGCAACCGCCGGACGCATCATCTCCTTAGGGCTTGATGGCACCACCGAAACCCTCTCGGTCAATGTCCGCACCTTGAGCCTGCTGCCCTCAGGGCTCTACCTCTTTAGCACCGAAGGGCACATCAAGCGCCTCTCTAGCCGCCTTGAGACCCTGGATGAACACCGCATCCCCTTTGCCCGCATCCTAGCAGCCCACGAACAGAGCGATCGGCTCTATCTGATGGAGCGCAGCGGCTATCTCATCACCCTGCGCACCGATCTGAGCGATCAGCGCATCTACGAGCTGCCCGATACCCTCTCAGCGCCCCTGCTCATCTCGCCGGAGTACCTCTACCACCACCGCAAAGGCATCCGGTGGCCCTAGCGGCGCTGACGGAGGAGTATCTGGGCCACCTGCAGGTGGTTCGGGGGCTCAGCCCCAAAAGCATCGAAGCGTACCGGCGCGATCTCGGGCAGTTTGCCCAGGGGGTGGCGGTTCCTTTCGAGCGCCTGGATGCTATGGCGATCTATGACTACCTCACCCGCTTTAAAAATGCGCGCACCCGCAACCGAAAGCTCTCTAGCATCAACGGCTTTTTAGGGTGGTGTTATGACGCGCTCTATCTTCAGGATCGCCCCCGCCTCAGCGGCTCGAAAACCCCCCGCTCCCTGCCCAAATATCTTCCGCCCGAGCAGGTGGAGGCGGGCTTAGCGCTACTCTCCGATGAGAATAGCTGGCTCATACTGCGCGATCGGGCACTCATTCTCTTTCTCTACGCCACCGGCGCACGGGTGAGCGAAGCACTTCTGGCCCAGCGGCGCGATATCGATCAAGGGTGGCTTCGAATCCGCATGGGCAAAGGGGCCAAAGAGCGGATGGTCCCCGTTGCCAAACGGGCGCTTTTGGCACTGGATCACTACCTAAGCCAGCGCCCCCACTTTAGCGCCCATCTCTTTACCAACCACCGCGGCGGGGTGCTCAGCCGGGTTAGCGCCTTTAAGATTGTCCAGCGCACCCTGGGGGTCTCACCCCATGTGCTGCGCCACTCCTTTGCCACCGCGCTTTTGCTGGGGGGAGCCGATCTGCGGGTGGTTCAAGAGCTGCTCGGCCACGCCTCGCTCAACACCACCCAGATCTACACCCACCTGGAGCCCAAACACCTCAGCCAGACGGTGGAGGCGTACCACCCCCTCTCAGGAAGCGCCGCGTGATTCTGTGCGAGATCGGAAACACCCACTACCACTTTATGCACCGGGGAAGCATATGGCGATCGCCGGTGGGCAAAAAGCCGGAGTTTAAGATCGAAAGTGACGATCCGGTCTACGCCATCAGTGTCAATGATCCGGCCATGCGGCGGCTTAGAAGCCTTAAGCCGGTGATTAACCTTGCCGAGCATATCGACCTGGACACCAACTACCGGGGGCTGGGTATCGATCGCGCCGTGGCCTGCATGGCCATCGAGGATGGGGTGATTGTCGATGCGGGCAGCGCCATCACCGTCGATGTGATGCAAAACGGCGTCCATCTAGGGGGCTTTATCTACCCCGGCCTGATGAAGTTTCAGCAGATGTACGGTGCCATCAGCCCGGTACTGCAAAAGGCGCTCAACTTCGCAATCGAGGTGGAGCATCTACCCCAGAACACCGGTGATGCGATCAGCTACGGCGTGATTGCGCCGCTGATACACACCATCGAAAAGACCGCCCGGGGCAAACGGATCGTCTTTGCCGGTGGGGACGGGGGCTATCTGGCCCGCTTTTTTGAGGATGCCATGGTGGATCAGACGCTGATCTTTAAGGGCATGGAGAAGATTATAAAGGAGCTGTGATGCTAACCATCGCACTGCCCAAGGGGCGGATTGCCCAGGAGACCCTGGCGCTGTTTGAGAGGCTGTTTGACCAATCCTTCGATTTTGAGAACCGTAAGCTGATTTTAGAGCAGGCGGGGTTTCGGTTTCTGCTGGTGCGCAGCCAGGATGTCCCCACCTATGTCCGCCACGGCGCGGCGGATCTGGGCGTGTGCGGCAAAGATGTGCTACTCGAAAGCGGGGCAAGCATCACCCAGCTGCTCGATCTGGGCATCGGCCGCTGCCGGGTGGTGCTGGGGATGAAAAAGGGCGAGAAGCTCAACCCCGATCGCCCGCACATCAAAGTGGGCACCAAGATGGTCGAGATCACCAAGCACTACTTCGCCCAGAAGGCGATGGCGGTGGAGATTGTCAAACTCTACGGCTCGATTGAGCTGGCCCCCTTAGTCGATCTCTGCGATGCGGTGGTCGATATCGTCGAGACCGGCACCACCATGAAAGAGAACGGCCTGGAGCCGGTGGAGACCATCTTAGAGTCCACCGCCCGACTCTTTGCCAACCCCAACAGCTACATCGAGCACAAGGCGGCGATTTTGGATCTGCGCGATCGGCTGGAGCGCTCCCTTGGGTGAGGCGCTCGATCTCTACGCCCGCATCGAGCCGCTGATCCCCTACCAAAGCGAGATCGAAGCGCTGCATCAGCGCTATCTACAGAAACTTAAAAAACACCACACCGCCACCCTGCTCGATATCGGATGCGGCAGCGGCGAGCTGCTTTTAAGAGCGCAGATGGCAGGGATTGAGGGTTTTGGGATCGATCTAAGTGGCGAGATGATCGCCCGTGCGCAGGCAGCCGGTGTGGCTGCGGCACAGATCGATCTGTGCGATCACGACGGCCACTACGAAGCGGCCACGGCGGTTTTTGATGTGCTCAACTATCTCGATGAGGCCGCACTGACGCGGTTTTTAGGGTGTGTGGCCGATCGACTCACGCCCGGCGGGCTCTTTCTGGCCGATATCAACACCCTCTACGGCTTTAAAGAGATCGCCCAAGGCGCGCTGATACTGGAGAACGGCCCGGTGCACGCCACCATCGAATCGCACTACGAAAAGGGGGTGCTCACCAGCGCTATCCGCCTCTTTGAGCCCGATACCGATGGACTCTACCGCCGCCACTGTGGCGAGATTGTGCAGTTTTACCACACCGATGAGCGCCTAAGCCAGCTGGCCCGCCAGGCGGGGCTGAACCTGCTCGATCAGGAGGGGATCGCGCTATATGGCAAGCGGCCCGATAAGACGCTGCTCACCTTTAAACGATCAGATTAGCGGACACGAATCTTAGCCGCCACCCACAAACTGAAGCAGCTCGATGCGATCGCCCTCTGCGAGCTGATAGGAGGGCCACTGATCCTTTTTAATCACCGCCATATTGACCGCACAGGCGGCCACTTTGGTCTCCACCGAGAGGCTCTCTATCAGTGCTGATAGCGTTATCGCCTCGGCCACCTCCCGGCTCTCGCCATTAATCTCAACTCTCACCGTGCACCTTTCGATCGGGTTTGGCAATCGCAAAGCCCTGAAGATAGTCAATCCCCAGCTCCCGGGCTTTGGCGATAACCGCCTCATTGTGAACATGCTCTGCGATGGTTTTTAGCCCCAGCAGCTTCGAGAACTGAACGATGCTCTTAACGATCAGATAGCTCTTCTCGTCGGTATCGATGGTGCGAATCAGGCTCGCATCGATCTTGAGGTAGTCCACATCGAGCCGGGCGATGTTAATAAAGTTGGAGTAGCCGCTACCAAAGTCATCGATGGCAAACCGGCAGCCGAGCGTGCGCATCTGGGTGATAAAGGCGTGGGTGTGCTCATAATCCTCGATCTCCTCGCTCTCTAAAATCTCGAAGGTGACCCGTCCGGCCAGATTGTAGCGGCGCAGCTGCTCCTGGATAAAGGCGACCGTCTCGGCGTTGGTGATATCATCGATCGAGAGGTTGATTGCCAGATCATCTTCGCGCAGGGAGAACTCCGCAAAGCAGCGCTTAATCATCATCCGGCTGAGCTTCGCATACTGTTTGGAGAGCTTGGCGGTTCGCAGAAACATAAAGGGGAGCACCTCGCGGCCCGAATCATCCACTAGCCGCACCAGCGCCTCATGCTTGACCACCTCACCGGTGACGGTATCGACGATGGGCTGAAAGTGGGGCACCACCCGCTCATCGACAATCGCATCGTGGATCTTCTTGGCCCAGGTGAGGTTGGATTTATAGCGCCGCTCCTCATCCATCTCGGCACTGTAGGCGGCCAGCTTGTGGTGGGTGTTGTGGCGCGCGTGGCGCAACGCCATGTCCGATCGCTCCAGAAGGAGTCTGCCCCCCTCAGCAATCCCGATACTCATCGAGCAGCTGATCTCAAAATCCTCATAAAAGACCGACTCTTTTGGGATCGCCTCCACAATCTGCTCAGCCAGCGCCCAGGCGGCACCTGGGCTTGGATCCTCGAGTAGAACACCAAACTCATCGATCCCCAGACGAAAGAGTGCCGCACGCGGCGACTCGGGCAGATAGAAGCGCAAAATCTTCGCCAGCTCACCGATAAAGAAGTCCCCCACCTGATGGCCGTAAAAGTCATTAATCTCACGGAAGCGATCGATATTGAGCAGCAGTAGCGCCGGGTTGCGGTAATCGCCACAGCAGGCTAAAAAGGCGCTTCGTCCAGGCAGACCGGTTAAGGCGTCGATATGGGCCTTTTTAGCCGCACGGTAGGCCGGGTGGATCGACTCACGCTGACGCAGCAGCAGTATCGTCGCCACCACAAACGCTAAAAGCACCAGAGCGCTCAGCACCCAAAAAGCGCGCCAATAAAGCGCTTCTAGCGGGGCGATCTCTTTTTCTAAGCTCTCCTCCTCTACAGCGATCGCCACCAGCGTTCGGCGCGGTTCGTTGATAAAACGGCTCACCGCCCAAAACCCCGCCTCCTGGGTCACGACCGAGGAGAGCGCATCGCTATCACGACCCTGCAGCCACTCCAAAAAGCGGTGATTGGGGGCATACAGCAGGGTGTACTCACCCAGCTGCACACTCCCCTCAGGGGGGTAGAGTAGCTTCTCAGCCACCACCAGCGAAACACCCTGACGCTTGAGGCTGCGAAGATAGGGGGCCGCCTCCGTCTCGTTTCGGGCCGCATGGGCCAGTTCGCTCGCCTCGGAGGAGAGCGCCTCTAGCCGCTTTTGTAAATCTTCTGTCAGCTGAGAGTGTGCGGCTGCGAAGTGGGTTGCTAAAGTAAAAATCCCTGCCCCATAGCACAGCAGCAGCAGCGCTGCCATGCCCACTACCCGCATCAATCGACTCTGCACAGATCGCCTTCTTAAAAAGAGTAGGTGTTATTATATCAGAGCCGCATCAGAGGACTACTCGCTGGTGCTGGCACTCCAGTAGCTTTGACGCACATAGGGTTTGTGGCCGATGCGCTCGCTGATGCGATCGAGCTCCCTGCCATCAGCGGAGGTGGCCGCCAAAGTGGCGATAATCTCCACCTCCCCTTCACCAAAGGGCTCCACCTCCAGCTCGCGGGTGGGGTAATCAGCCGCCTCCAGCATCGCCTCTACGAGTGCAAGCGCCTCGCGCTGATGGTTTTTATCCACAATCACCGTGAGGATGTTGGTCACTTCGGTCTCCTCCACATCCAGCGGCTGGCGGTTCATCCGGTTGACAATCGGGCGCAAAAAGGTGTTCGCCGCCAGGACAAAGAGTGTCGCCAGCACCGCCTCACCGAGCAGCCCCGCACCGGCACACGCACCGATCGCCGCTGAGCCCCAGAGGGTGGCGGCGGTGTTGATGCCGCGCACATTGCCCGATTCACGCATAATCACGCCCGCACCCAGAAAGCCGACCCCGGTGACCACATAGGCCACCACATGGGCCGCGCTATACGGGCCGCTAA
This sequence comes from Campylobacterota bacterium, assembly GCA_003561815.1. Classification (GTDB taxonomy): domain Bacteria; phylum Campylobacterota; class Campylobacteria; order Campylobacterales; family SZUA-545; genus CSSED11-302. The sequence continues at coordinate 12,143 of PWVP01000257.1, forward strand.
TGGTAAAGGCGATATCGACAAAGATCGCGGCCCCTGCCGCCACTAAGACATTGGTTCGTAGCCCTGCCGTTCGCTGCCGATACTGGCGCTCAAGACCGACGATCGCCCCCAGGGCGAAAGCGGCCAGGAGGCGGATAAAGGTATCCAGCAGCCCCAGCAGATCGAGGCTCTCAAAAACGGGCATCCTCGCCGCCTAGAGTGCCGCCGGGATGTCCAGAATCCAGGTGGCCATCGCAAAGTAGATCACCACACCTGCCGCATCGGCGATGGAGGTGATGAGCGGCGCACTCGCCGAGGCGGGATCAAGGCGCAAACGGCTGAGCAAGAAAGGCAGACTCATGCCGATCACACTGCCCACAATCACCACAATCTGCATGGTCAGAGCCACCACCAGCGCAATCTCCATGCCGCCGCGCCAGATACCCAGCAGAGAAACCGCTACCGCCATCGTAGCGCCCAGCAGACCGGCGACAACCAGTTCGCGTCCGAGCATACTGCCCCAATCCTTCAGTCGCACATCCCCGGTGGCCAGTGCGCGCACCATCAGTGTGGCCGACTGGCTACCGGCGTTACCGCCACTATCGACCAGAAGCGGCAGGAAGAAGACCAGCGCGATATAGGCCGCGATGGTATCCTCAAAGTACGCGATCCCCGCACCGGAGAAGATGTTGCCAAAGACCAGCAGCACCAGCCAGAAGACCCGCTTGCGGTAAAGCAGACTGATGGTGGCATCCTTCATGCTCACCGCCAGAGCGCTCACCGTGCCTTTATGGGCGGGCTCAGAGAGATCGCCCACCGCACCCATGCGGTGAAAGTCCTCATCGGCCTCCGCCTTACTCACATCCATCGCATCATCGTGGGTCACAATCCCCACCAGCTTCTCGCCGCCGTTGATCACCGGCAGCGCCAGCAGGTCATATTTGGCGATCAGCTGAGCCGCCTCCTCATCGGGCGCATCGGCACGGATGAAGGGGGGTTCCAGGGTCATAATATCGCTGACCTTCGTATCGGGCTCGGCCAGGATCAGATCCTTAAGCGAGACAGTGCCCAGAAGCTGGTGATCGCCGTTGATCACAAAGGTCTGATAGATGGTTTCGCGATCGGGGGCCACCATACGCAGATGGTTGATCGCCTCCTGGGCGGTCAGCTCCGATCGAAGCACCGCATAATCGGAGGTCATGATCGATCCGACCGTCCCCTCCTCGTAGGCGGTGAGCTTGCGGATATCCTCCTGCTCCGCTTTAGCCAGCGCAGGCATGAGAACCTTTTGTCTCTCTTCGCCCAGCTGCTGGAAGAGATCCACCCGCTCATCGTGGGGCATGTGGGTCACCAGCTCCACCAGCGCCGGTTTCTCTAGCGCTTCGACCACCTCTCTTTGGAGCGCGTGGTCCATATAGCCAAAGACCAGTGCGCGCCTCTTTTTAGGGGTCAGGCTTATCAGTGTGGCTACCTCCTGGGGTGAGAAGTGGGCCAGCGCCTCACCGATATCGGCCGGGTGGCTGCGCTTAATCGCCGCCTTCATGGGCAGGGTCTCTTTGCTGCGTAGCAGGGTCTTAAAGGTAAAAATCAGCTCTTCATTGGTCATCGGTTATCCTTTAGTTTTCGCCAAAGGCGCGGCTGATCAAGAGCAGCCCTTTGGTCTTATCCGCGTGCGTCAGAGCAGCGCCTACCGTTAGATTGCTCGCCACCTCGCGGGAGAGGCCCGCCGCGTAGTCGGTGTTGCGATCGCCATCATCCTCCTCCAGGCCGATATGCAGCCAGTACTCAAACCACCCATCAAACGCCGCCTCATAGCTAAGGGCCAGATAGCGTTCGCGATCGTTCTCATCGGAGGTGAGACCGTGGGAAAACTCCAGCCAAAAGCCGTTAAGGCCCGCGCCTATAAACGCCTCCTGGTGGGATTTAAACCCCTTAATCGTCGCCTCATGGTGCGAGAGGCCCACCTCCAGCTCTAGAAGGCCCGCCCCAAAACCGTAGCCTACAGACAGCTCCGCCTCGCCGCCGTGGCTCTCTTTGATCGGATCGTGAATCGTCGAGAGGGCAGCCCCTAAAAAAGGGCCGCTATTGCGGTCATAAACCAGCTCGGCTTGCAAAGCGGGCTTATCATCGCTCAGGCTCTCGCCGCGATCGATGTAGTTGCTCACCAGCGCGACTGAGCCGCTAACGCCTTGAGCGTACAGAAAGTAAGGAGCGGCTGCCAGTGCCGCCAATGCCGTGATCTTTTTCATCTAAGATCCTTTTTATGTGTATCAAATGAAATAAAAATGGGTCAGGGTCCATGTAGATCACGCCTCCTTTCTTGTACGCAGGAGCCATGCTGAAGTGCTAAGAGAAAAGTTCGAAAAAGGGGATGGAAGAAAAGACCACCATCCGGCACCGGCCGGATGTGATCGCGTAGATCAACGAACCGGCTGGATTAACATCCTGCCCACAAGACAGGATATCGACTGCCCTCTATGTCCACAGCACGACTCCTTCTTACAGTTCGTTAAATTTCGGGCGAATTGTATCAAGCAACAGATAAGTTGTCAAGAAGATCGGAGACAAAACGAAACATTTTGCTAAAAAGCGTAACGAAATCCCCCAAGCACCCCCAGCTCGCTATCGCGCCAGTACTCGGTGCCGTAGCTCTTTTTATACCCCTGCCAGAAGCGGTACTGATAGGAGAGCATCAGGTTAAAGGTGAGGCGATCGGCACTCAGGGCGTGATCGACCCCCACCCCCATCCCCAGCGTGAGGTTATCCGGCTCAATGCCCGAGAAGCTCTCATAGCCGACCCCCACCATGCTCTGCAGATAGGGGATAAAGCCTTTAAAGGCGATGGGCTCTAAGCGCATCCCGGCAAACCCGGAGAGCTCGACAAACTCCTGAAAGAGGGTCATCTTCGCCCCGTAGTAGTTGCCCGATCCCCCCCAGATACCGATCTCCACCGCCGGCGAGAGTTCGCTCTCATCCTGGGTGAAGCTGTAGCTGGTGCCATCGGCCTCCTCGATGCGCCCCCCCACATCGATGCGCTGAGCAGTATCTTGAGTCTCCACCACGATGCTGCGCTCACGGGCCACATAGCCAAACCCCGCCCCCACGAAGTAGCGGTAGCTCGGCTTCGTCTCGGGGCGCTTTTCGGGTGTGGCGGGCTTGGAGCGCTCTTTCGTAGAGACAACCGGCTCAGCAGGTGGCTGGCTCTGTGCCTCCTGGGGCGCTACCGGGCGGTAGATGCGCCGAATCACCCGATACTCCCCCTCTGGCGGCGGCTGGGTATAGACCCGGCGGTGGGTCACTTTCCGCTCATCTTGCGGCTGCGAGAGCTGAGTGCCCCCCTGCGCTACCAGAAGCGTCGCGGGCGAAAAGAGCAGTAGCAGCGGTAGAAGCAGAAGGCGCATGGGCACTCCTTAGGGTGTGGGCCGTTTAGGCGGTTTAAGCAAAATCAGTTCCACAATAGGATGGAACGGTTCATGCTGGAATTTAACCAAAGATCGCCCTTACCATAACTGGGAGTAACCATGGGTTCTATCCGAAAACTTCTCTGGCCTCTTCTGCTCGTCGCCGCCTCACAGCTGGCGGCGCTACCGCTGCTGCAACCCTTCGTCCCCAACGAGGGGCAGCTTGCCAGCGATGAGATCGCCTTTTATACCCACACCTTAGGCGGTGCCCTCTATGTCACCCACAGTGGCGAGCTGCTCCACCGCATACAGCTGGCCAGTGGCGAGAGTGTGCTGATTAAAGAGCGGCTGAGCGAAAAGCCCCTCACCCCCCAGGGGGGTGCCAAAGCCTCTTTAAAGGTGGGGTTTTTAGAGCAGAAGCGGCAGCTTAAGAGCTACAACATCCTCCACATGGGCCAAGTCGCCCCAGGGGTGCGCGCCGATCTGATCGCCCACCAAGAGGGGGTGGAGAAGCTCTTTATCCTTGAGCCCGGCGGCGATATCGAAGCATTGACGATCGCGCTAGAGGGGGTCGAAGAGATGGCGATCGAGCCCTCCGGTGAGCTGCGCTTTAGCGGCGCGCTCGGCCAGGCCAGCTTCACCGCACCCATCGCGTGGCAGACGATCGATGAGCAGATCGTGCCCGTAGAGGTGGCCTACCGGCTTAAAGGCGATCGCTACAGCTTCAAACTCGGCAGCTACGATCCCGCCCATAAGGTGGTGATCGATCCGCTTTTAGCGGCCACCTATGTGGGCGGTAGCGGCCACGATGAGATACTGGCGATGGCGATCGATCCCGCCAGCAAGCGGGTCTATATCACCGGCTATAGCGACTCGGCCAATCTGGGCGATCTCTCTATCCAAGGTATGGATCAGAGCATCAGCACCCAGCCCGATGCCTTCGTCGCCAGGCTCGATGAGAACCTCACCGCCGTAGAGGCGATCAGCTTCTTTGGCGGCAACGGCGTGGAGTATGGCCGCGCGATCGCGATCAATAGCAGCGGCGAAGTGGTGATCGCCGGGGAGACCAACTCCACCGATCTCTACCCCGGCAGTCAGCTGGGCGAAGGCCACCGGGGGCTGACCGATGGCTTTGTGGCGAAGTTTGATGAGAATCTCAGCAGCGTGGCGTTTCGCTATGTGGGGGGCGATAACCACGATCTTATCAGCGCCCTGACGCTGGTCAATGACGAGGTGTTTGTCGCGGGCTACACCCTCTCAAGCTTCGACACTATAGAGGATCTCAACACCACCGCCGATCACACCCCCACCAACTACGACGGCTTTGTGGCGAAGTTTGATGCCGACCTGGAGCGGATACCCAACACCAAAAACGCCATCTTTTTTGGCGGTAGCGATAGCGACGGCTTTCGTGCCCTCACCACCGACGGTAGTGATCTCTACGCTGTGGGCTACTCACGATCGGCCAACCATATGGCCGATCACAACCTCTCAGCACTCAGCAGCCAATCGATCTTTGTGGCCTCTTTAAATGCCGCAACCCTAGTCCCTACTGCGACCGCCTATTTTGGGGGCAGCGGCACCGACGAGGCGTTTTCGGCCACCACCGATGGTGCAAGTCTCTATATCGTCGGTGAAAGCAGCTCCGCCGATCTGCCAGCAGCTATCAATGACTTTGGCGGCACCAAAGATGGCTTCGTGGTGCAGCTACCTGTGGCACTATCCGGCGCTGTTAGCCGCTACACGGGCGGCACCGCTACCGATAGCCTGCGGGCCATCACACTGGCTAACAGCTCCCTCTATGTCGGCGGCGTGAGCGCATCGGACACACTCGCCTCGATCGGTGCTTTTCAAGAGAGTCGTAGCGGCACCTCAGCGGGCCTGATCGCATGGCTGCCGCTCGATCTAAGCGATCAAAACACCACCACCTATTACGGCGGCAGCGGGGCCGATCAGGTGCGCAGCCTCGCCATGCTCGGTGGCGATCTCTTCGCCGCGGGCACAAGCACCTCATCCAATCTCCCCCTCTCCAATGTCAACACCCCCGCCCGTGAAA
>PWVP01000140.1 GCA_003561815.1 Campylobacterota bacterium
TAAAGAGGCGGTCGTCAAGTTTGGCTCCAGCTCGCCCCAAATCGCGCAACCGGCCACACACGATCCCATAGAGGAGGAGACCACCCAGGAGGCGCTGACCAAAGTCACCGCTTGGAACACCTCGGCCAAAGAGCAGCTCGATCCGGACAAAAGCACGCTACTCTATGTAGAGGATAACGCTGACCTGCGTGAGTATATGCACGACCTGCTCAGTGGCGCTTTCAATCTCTTTTTTGCCGTAGATGGCGTGGATGGACTGGAAAAAGCGCGGGAGCTTCAACCCGATCTGGTAATCTCCGATCAGATGATGCCCCGCATGAAGGGCAGCCAGATGCTTCAAGAGCTTCGCACCGAGAAGCGATTTGAGCAGACCCCCTTTATCCTGCTCACCGCTGAAGGACGGCGCGAGTCCAGACTGGCGGGGCTTCAGCTAGGGGTAGATGACTATATCAACAAACCCTTCGATGAAGCGGAGCTGCTCGCGCGCATCCACAACCTGCTAAGCGCCCGGCGCAACGCCACCGCTCTAGCTCAGGCGGTCGGCGAGCTTGAAGCGATCAACCACCACCTGACCGAAGAGCAGAAGAGCGCACGACAGAAACAGCTCAGCGGGCAGACGAATGAGCTTGAAGGGGATGAGCGCTTTGATCTGCAGCTCTTTTGCCGCAGCTCGGATATCCTCTGCGGCGACTCCTATTCGCTGCACAAAACCCGTGACGGCGGGGCTTTGATCTATGTGATCGATGGCATGGGACACGGGATCTTGCCTTCGCTCACGGTCTTTGCGGTAGCAGCGAGCATCCGCCGTCATGTGGGGCAGGTGGATAGTCTCGTAGAGTTGATGCCGCCGTTTTTAGAGGCGGTGCGGCCGGCCCTGGCAGAAGAGGAGCAGCTTAGCTACGCCCTCTTCTGGCTCTCGCCGGATCTCAAAAACATCGACTACGCCATCGGCGGACTCTACCCGCCGCTAGTTCAAGACGGCACACAGATCCACCACCTCAAAGCCAACAACTTTCCGCTGATGAACTTCACGCCACAGCTATCGGTCTCCACGCTGCCCACACCAGATTTCAAAAAGCTTCTCATCTATACCGACGGACTGGTAGAGGACAGTGTCTTTGAAATGGGTCATAGCCAGATAGAGGAGATGCTCGATCGTCCAAAGCTCGATCGGCTCCTAGCCCAGATGGAGAACCACCAGCTCGAAGATGATGTGACGGTGATTCATTTGCTCAAGCGCCCATAGACACCTACGCCCCGGGACTCAAGCCGCTAAAGTAGTCCCAAAAAGGTACGGCTTTTACGCCCTCTTGCTCCGCCTTCTGATTGTAGGTGATGATGCGCTTTTCATCCACCCCAAAAGGGAGCTTGGCCAATCCGGCAAACTCTCTTTTGCGGTTTTTGTCATTGAGTGCGTAGCACACCTGTATCGCCGCAACCCGGCCCTCTTTTCTAATGATAAAATCACACTCTCCCTGCTTGTTGTAGAAATTGATCTCATAGCCCCGCTTTTGTAGTTCGCAAAAGACCAGATTCTCCAGCAGCTTGCCGTGGTTGGCCGAAAAGGAGAAGCTCAGCGAGAAAAACCCGTTGTCGCTCAGGTAGAGCTTCTTTTTGTTGGCCTGCTGCTCTTTGAGCGAATAGGAGAAGAGTTTCAGCTCACTAAAAAGATAGCTCTCCTCCAGATGGGAGAGGTACTCTTTGACCGATTTGTCATGGATGCCTACCGCTCTGGAGAGCGATGCGTGCGAACAGAGGGAGGCGGTATTGGAGAGGAGATAAAAGCTCAGCTCTTTGAAGCCTTTGATGTCCCTGATGGCATTATTGGCCACACAACCTTTGAGCAGGATGGTCTCATAGTAGGCCTTAAGCAGCTCTCTTTTGAGCTCGTCTGGCAGCTCATACACCTCCACAAAGGAGCCAAACCGCATCATGTTATCAACGAGATTGAGAACCCCGGGCAGCTCTCTGTGCAAAGAGAGATAGGAGTCGATCCCGTTTAACCGCAAAATCTCATGCAGACTGAGCGGATAGACCCTAGCGCTCATATAGCGGCCACTAAGCAGTGTGGCCAGCTCTCCGTCCAGAAAAGAGGAGTTTGAGCCGGTAATAAAGATCTTCTCAAACTCGCCGCTATCATACACGCTTTTGATATACCGCTCCCACCCTGAGATGGCCTGCACCTCATCTAAAAACAGATATTTAACCCGTTTGGATGTTAGCTTTTTGGCCGTTAGTACCACTTCGTGCAGGCTGGTCGGATCATTGGCGTACTGGATAAAAAACGGGTCATCAAGATTGACATAGAGCATCTCTTGCGGGTCGGTTGTGCGCGTTAAATGATTGATAATGAGTTTAAAGAGTGTCGATTTTCCGCTGCGACGGATGCCTTGCAGGACCTGAATATGTTTCGTGGACAGAAGAGGCAGCAGCCGATCGAGCAGATCCCGCGCATAGAGATTGCGATAGGGCTCATCCCAGTGTCTGTTTTGCGCAATGATGACTTTTTCCATACTATAATCCTATATAATCATATATAGCTCGTATTATAGCACGAGAAAAACTTTGTGGCTGCCCTTTTATCAGCTGTTGATCACCTCTTTAACCACCCGCGCCTCCTCCTGCAAGCGGCGGATCTTTTCGCCGCCGCTAAGCGTGTCATCGAGTAGGATTTTGACCAGCGCACTGCCCACGATCACCCCGTCCGCGCCGACAATCCGCTCTTTAGCGCTGTCACGATTCACACCAAAGCCCACATAAACCGGGGTATCGGTGGCGGCTTTGATCCGCTGCAGCGTCGGCTGCAGATCCTCGCTGCTACCACTGCCTGTGATGCCGGTGTAGGCCACCAGATAGACAAACTTTTTCGCCCGCTCCAACACCGCTTTGATCCGCTCTGGTGGCGTGGTCGGGGCGACAAACTCGATCAACGCCGCGCCGCTCGCCTCAAACAGTGCCGCATAATCTTCCGCCTCCTCGTGGGGCAGATCGGGGATAATCAGCCCACTCACCCCCAGCTGCTGCACCTTCTGGGCGATGGTCTGCATACCGTGGTGATAAAAGGGGTTCATATACCCCATCCAGAGCAGATCGTGCCCTTTAAGCGCCTGCGTGATGGTGTAGAGATCCTCAAACACAAAACCGCCGGCGAGTGCACGCTGGCCCGCCTGCTCGATCACCGGCCCGTCCGCCACCGGATCAGAAAAGGGCACCCCCAGCTCCAGCGTATCCACCCCCGCCTCAAAAAGTGCCTGCGCCGCCTCGATCGTAAAGGCGTTATCGGGAAGTTTTGCTGTGATATAGCCGACCAGTTTTTTCATCGTGCGCCCTTAAACAATTTGGGCCATTTTAGCACACCGCCTCTATGCTACAATCTCTGCTAAAAGGGCTCTTTTGGCCTATCACTCTGCGTCTACGCCAGCATAAAGTCACCCATGAGAAGCAACCTGGATCACAAACACCTGCTCGAACACGCCCCGGTTAGCCGCCTCTTTTTCAAATACGCGCTGCCCAGCGTGGTGACGATGCTCTTTTTCGGCCTCCAAAGCCTGGTAGACGGTATCGTGGTGGGCAACCATCTGGGGCCGGACGCGCTCGGTGGCATCAATATCATCCTGCCGCTTTTTAGCTTTATCATGGTGCTCTCACTCATCATCGGCATCGGCAGCCAATCGGTGGTGAGCATGGAGCTCGGGCGCCGAGATGACCCAAAGGCGCAGGATGCGATGTCGACCGGATTCTGGGCGCTGTCGGGGTTTGCGCTGATGCTGACGCTCTTTTTGCTGCTTCTGGCCGAACCGCTCACCCGATCGATGGGCGCAGACGATCGGCTGCTGCCCTATTCGCTGGCCTACCTTCAGGGGCTCATTCCCTTTATCCTGCCGCTGGCACTCTGCTTCTACTCCGATGCGATGCTTAAAGCGCTGGGTCACCCTAAATTCTCGATGCTCATCATGTCTCTAAGCGTGGTGATCAATGTCGCCCTCACCTTCTGCTTCGTCATCCTGCTCGATTGGTGCACAACCGGCGCGAGTGTGGCGACCGGTGTGGCTTTTAGTATCGGGTTTTTAATCTCCGCTAGCCTCACCTTCAGCGCCAGGCAGCGCCTCTCGATGCTCAGAGGCCGCTTCCGTCTGCCGCTTTTGCGACGCGCAGCCTTTAACGGCTCCTCCGAGGGCGCTTCGGAGATGGCGGTTGCGATCAGCATCCTGATTATCAACCTCACGGTGGTGCGCCTCTTAGGGGCCGATGGCGTGGCCGCCTTTACGGCGATCAACTACCTCAACTTCATCGGCATCCTGCTCTTTTTGGGCATCAGCGACGGCCTGATCCCGGTGCTCAGCTACAACTACGGTGCGGGCCACTTCGAAAGGCTCAAGCGACTCTTCCGCTTCGCCGCGAGCGTCAATGTGGGCATCGGTATCCTGCTCTTTAGCGCCCTGCAGCTCTTTGGGGCGCAGGCGATTTTACTGTTTTTTGACAGTAGCGAGAGCCAGGCGTTTCAGATCGCCGCTGAGGGGGTGGGGCTCTTTGCCTTTGTGTTTCTGTTTAACGGACTTAATATCTTGATCATCTCCTACTTCACCGCACTGGGCCGCGCCCAAAACTCCCTGATCATCGCCGCACTACGCGGTCTGGTCTTTGTATTCGCAGGCGTTACGGTGCTGCCGCTCTTTCTGGGTATCGACGGTGTCTGGATCGCCATCGTGCTCGCCGAGCTTCTAACACTGGCTGTCGCGCTGATGCTGATCGTGCGGACCAATAAAAGGCTGTTTTGATCGATCCGCAATCGTTCGGGCAGAGTCGCCGCTATGCTACAATCCCCACCATGATAAAGGGTCTCAACCGGTATTTTGGTATTGACAGGGTCAACGACACCTACAGTCACAAAGCGGGTAGTAGTGTGCTCAAAGTGTTTGCGAGCGCATCATGACCCTCCATATCGACGGCGACGCGCTGCCCAACCGCCTCAA
>PWVP01000207.1 GCA_003561815.1 Campylobacterota bacterium
AAGCCGCCCCCTCAAAACCCACCCGGTGGCTAGGGCCAATAAGCAGCACCCGCCGGTAGTGCCGCCCCATCACCAGACGATACCCCGCCGCTGCGCAGGCGCCCGAGTAGGGATAGCCCGCATGCGGTGCGATGAGGATTTTAGGCACCCCCGAGGCCGCTTTCGCCTCTGAAAGCAGCCGATCGACAACCCCCCTTAGTGTCGCCTCATCGCCCGGATAGAAAAGATCGCTAACAGCCGCTTCTCGCACCCCCATCGTCACCTCCTTTTTGGTATAATCACCCACACAAAACCACACAACCAAAGCCGATAGTATGCAAGCGACCAAACTAAAGTATAACTACGATTTTAACCAAAAAGACCAGGAGCGGGTCAAGCGGGTGGGCCAAAAGCTCTCTGAAAATGCGGAGGCGTTTGTCCAGGCGTTTTATAACTATGTCTCCGCCATGCCCGAAGCGCGCCGCTACCTGGATAAAGAGGAGGTGATCGAGCGGCACAAAGCAGAGATCTATCAGTGGTACCTCTCGCTCTTTGAGGGGCCGTATGATAACACCTACTTCGCCCGCCTTCACCGAATCGGCGAGACCCATGTGCGCATCGGTCTGCCCACCCACTATGTCAACGCCAGCGTCAACTTCGTCCAGCGCTATATCAATGAGCAGATCGAGCACCACTTCGCCGGAGATGCGGAGCTTGTCAGCCTGATCGCCGCCTGCGGCAAAGTGCTCGACATGAACCTCGATATCCTCACGAGCGCCTATCACGAGGGGCAGATGGCCCCCTTTGAGCGGGTCTCGCGCTACAAGATCGGGCTGATCCGCTGGGCACAGAAGGCCTCGGACATGACCGATCTGGTGCTGGTGATCGCCCTGATGCTGGTGGGCCCCTTTGTGATCGGGCTCTTTGTCTACGATGTCTACCTTCTCGTCACCGGAAAAGTGGGCATGGAGGAGGGGATCTTGATGGTGCTAGGCAGCCTGCTGATCCTCTGGGCACTCAGTGAGCTGATGGAGGAGGAGGTGCGCCATCTGCGCGGCGAAGGGTTTGCGATTGCCGCCTTTTTAAGTCTGGCGATGGCGGCCTTGATCCGCAAAATCCTCGTCGCCTCTTTAGCAGAGGATAAGATGTATGAGCTGCTCAGCTACGGCGCACTGGTGCTGGCACTGGGGCTGGTCTACTGGCTGATTGTCAAAAACGATATTCGCATCGGAAAACGGCCCAACAACCGGAGAAGCCATGAGTAGTAAACATGTCACCAATATCCTCTCGCGCCTCTTTGGCCACTTCGCCGCCAAGCCCCACCCAGCCTGGCTTCAGCGCCTGATTAACCGTAGCTATGTGCGGATGATGGGGCTGGATATGCAGGAGTTTTCGCCCCCGGAGCACTATGCGAGCCTGCAAGCGCTCTTTACCCGTCCGCTTAGTCGCGATCGCACCTTCAATCGTGACGATGAGACGGTGATTAGCCCCTGTGATGCGCGCATCACCCACAGCGGCACGATCGCTGCAGATACCCTCTTTCAGATTAAGGGGATGCGCTATAGCTTAGAGGCGCTACTGCCGCAGCTTGGGCGCGATCAGCTCGGCCACTTTGAGCAGGGGCCCTACCTCAATCTCTACCTCTCGCCTAAGGATTATCACCGCTACCATGCGCCAGCCACCCTCACCATCCGGCGGCTGGTTCACATCCCCGGACGGCTCTGGCCGGTCAACCTCCCCTTTTTAAAGAAAAAGCCCAACCTCTTTATCGAAAACGAGCGGGTGGTGCTTGAGTGTGAAGATCCCCTAGGGCGTGCGTGGATGCTGGTGTTTGTGGGGGCACTCAATGTGGGTCGAATGCACTTTGTCCACCTGAGCGACTTTCAGAGTAACCTCTCAAGCGCCCAGATGAGCATCTTCGAGCTCGATCGGGTGGTCAAAAAGGGGGATCTACTCGGCTGGTTCGAGATGGGCTCGACTATCCTGATCATCACCCAGCCCGAAGCGTTTGAACCCGCCGCTTTAGCGCAAGAGCATGTGCGCTACGGTGAGATGATCGGATCGATGCGATCGTGAACTTTGCCGATCTACAGGCCGCACGCAACACGCTGGGTCTCGGGCGCGAGGCGAGCTGGGAGGAGATCCGGCTTAACTACCGCGCCCTGGCCCAAAAGCACCACCCCGATCGCAACCCCTCCGGCGAGCAGAGCGCCTGCGAAGAGAAGATGCAGCAGCTCAACGCCGCCTACGCCCTGATTGAGCGCTACTGCCAAAACTACCGCTTCGGCTTCGATGATGAGACCCTTCAGCGGATGGCCGATGATCACAACTGGTGGTCATCGCGCTTCTCACCGCCGGGCAGCCGCTAAGAGAAGCGATCGATGACCAGCTGCACACTTTCTCTCTCTCGAAACCGGTTGATCTCGAGCGCATAGAAGAAGCTCACGCGATCCTCTATCTCCACCGGGCGATCGTTAAAGAAGCTAATCGCCTCCAGTGTTGGCGCCCCCGGATGGGCCGCCACCTCCAGTTTTAGGTGCTCGCCCCCTGAACCCAGACGGCGCACCCGCCGAATCTCAAAATCCTCAGCCCAGAAAAGCGGCTTGGCATTGGCCTCCCCAAAGGGCTCATAGCGGGCAATGCGGCGGGCGAGATCCAGCGACATCGCCTCCGGCTTGATAGCGCCTATCACCCCCTCTGGCATGCCAGAAGCCCGATCGCCCAGATAGGCACACCCTCTTAAAAAGGCGGCCTTGAAGGGTGCTAGCGCCTCTTTAGCCGCGATCAGGCCCGCCGCCTTTCGGTGTCCGCCAAAGCCGATGAGATGCTCGCTCGCCTGGGCAATCAACGCATAGAGATCGCATTCACCCACCCCCCGCGCGCTCCCTTTGGCGCGATCGCCCTTAAGCGCGAAGACAATGGCGGGCTTTTGGAGCTGCTCGGCCAGTCGCGCCGCCACGATTCCGCTCACCCCTTCGTGCCACCCCTCCTCCCACACCACCGCCGCCGGATCGTCAGGCTCATGCTGCAGGAGTGCGGCTTCGATGGTGCGGTTTTGGACCCCCTTGCGCTCGGTATTGAGCGCATCGAGCCGCTGCCAGAGTGTCAGTGCGTGCGACACATCCTCTGCCAGAAGAAACGCCAGGGCCAGCTGGGCATCGGCCATGCGCCCGGCGGCATTGAGTCGAGGGGCGATCTGAAAAGCGATCGCGTCATAATCAAATGTGCGCCGCTCAAAAAAACGGCGAAGCGCCTGCACAAAGGGGCGCTCCGAGCGGTTCAGAGCCGATAGCCCATGAATGGCCAGCAGACGGTTGGGGCCAACCAGCGGCACCGCATCGGCCAAAATCGCCAGCACCATCCACTCCAGATAGGCCGCCATATCAAGAGGTGCACACATCTTCGCCTTAACACCCGCCAGCAGATACCAGGCGACCGTCGCACCGCACAGCTGATCAAACCCGAACCCGCACTCGCGCAGCTTAGGGTTGATGATCGCGAGCGCCTCGGGAAGCACGGCAGGGGGCTGGTGGTGATCGGTGATGATCAGATCCTGACCGCGCGCTTTAAGCACCCTGGCCGCCTCACACGCTGCGATGCCGTTATCAACCGTCACCACCAATGAGGCCTCAATCCGATCGGCTAAAGCGGGTGAGAGGCCGTAGCCATCCTTAAAGCGGCAGGGCAGAATCGACTCGGCGCGCCCGCCCAGGCGTTTGAGCCCATCGCTCAAAATAGCCGCGGCGCACACCCCGTCCACATCGTAATCACCCACCACTGCGATGGGCTCTCTGTTTTTGATCGCCGCTGCGATGCGTTCAGCCGCCGCGGTGACGCCCAGCATCTGCTCGGGGGGCTGAAGCTCGCCTAGACGCTTCAGTGCGCCCGGGGCGATACGGGCCTGAAGAAGCGACTCAATCTCATCGGGGGTCAGGAGGGTTGTCATGGCGCTATTGTACGGTAGGGAGGATAAACTCTAGTAAATCTATTGACTTAAAAGCGAAAAACAGCTACCATCTCAAAAACGGTCAAATGTGCAGAAAGAGGAAGCATGCGCGGACGCAAAATGGGAGGTCGAAACCTGAGTTTCAAGCCGCTTTTCAGGCGGTTTGGCCCGCTTGATCGCGCCCCAAAAGAGCCGGTCACCCTGCGACACGATGAGCTGGAGGCGATCTATCTAGCCGATCATCAGGGGCTCTATCAGGACGCCTGTGCCGAGCAGATGGGCATCTCGCGCACCACCTTCTCCCGCACCATCAAAAGCGCACGGGCGAAGCTGGCCACCCTGCTGCTGTTTGGGCGAACCCTCTCGATCGAGAGCGAGGAGCACCCCTATCTGCTCACCTTCCCCTCCAACGATCGAACCCATATCGCCGAAAACCCGATTCTGGCCACCCACTTCGTCATCGCCGAGATTCAACAGGGCGCCATCACCTCGATGCGCTTTTTAGAAAATCCGGTGGTCGAAAACCTGCGCCGCCACCCCATCGATCTGCCTGCCGATCACGATGGACGGGGGCTTGGGGCCGGACGGCTGATACCCGAGATCCTAAAAGGGGTCTCCATCGGGGTTTTTAGAGAGATTGGTGATGGGCTTAGAAGAAATCTTGAGGGATTGGGGATGGGGGTACACCTCACCGATCGCCACACGATCGATGAGGTGCTCAAAGAGCTCTAAAAGGGCTTTAAAACCGCCAAGAAGACGATCAGAATCAGAAGCAGCGTCGGAATCTCGTTATAGATCCGGTAGAAGCGGCCACTTCGGTTGCAGCGCCCATCGGCCAGCGCCTTTCGCAGCGCGTTACTGTGAAAAAAGTAGACCGACAAAACCAGCACAAGCGTGATCTTAGCGTGCATCCAGCCGCCACCGGTCATCACCCCCGGCAAAAGAGCGATCAGCCCCAGGCCGGTTGCGATCGTGATCACAAAGGCGGGCAGACCGATATAGGTAAAGAGCTTCTTCTCCATCACCTT
>PWVP01000142.1 GCA_003561815.1 Campylobacterota bacterium
AGCTCGACGGGCTGATTGTTTTTTAGGTAGCCGCAGTGGGCAGGGGTTTCGACCACCAGTGCGCTTAGTAGCACACCGGCACAACGCACATCGACCAGACTGAGTGCGCCGTCGCTCTCGACCTGCTCGATCACGCCCATGAGTCTATTCATGGCCGGACAAAACCATATTTTTCCAGAATTTTCAACGCCTGCGGGGAGTCGATAAACTCATAAAAACGCATCACCGCCGCTTCGTTTTGGCCGTTTCGCTTCACCGGGGCGTAGCCTTGAAGGATGGTGTTGTGGCTTTCGGCGGGCAGCAGAAAGAAGTTGCCGTTTTGGCTCAATGCTTCGGCTTTAGCTAGCGAAAGGGCGATGATCCCCACCTCGGCAGCGCCACTAGCGGCAAAGTGGGCAGTCTGGCTAATGTTTTCACCCATCACAAAGAGGGGTTGCTTCTCTTTGAATAGATCGTAGTGGACTAACGCCTCTTTGGCCGCTCGACCGTAGGGGGCGTGATCCCAGTTGGCGATGGCGATGCGGCGAATGCGCGGATCCTCTAGCGACTCGATGCCTTGGCTCACATCGATACCGCTGCGGTGACTGCTCCATAGGCCGACACGCCCGATCGCATAGGCTTTGGGCGGTAGTCGCGTAAAGCCCGCTTCGTGCAGTTTCTGGACATAAGCCATATCGGCACTGAAATAGAGGTCAAAAGGGGCACCGTTGGTGATCTGGGTATAGAACTTTCCCGATGAGCCCATGATGAGACGGATTTCATCATTTGGATAGGACTTTTTGTAGATCGCAGCAATCTCATCCATGGCATACTGCAAGTCAGAAGCGGCGGCGACGGTGATGTCGGCGGCTTTGAGGCCAAAGGCTAGTAGGAGTGAGAGCAGAAGTACTTTGATGGTTTTCATAGGTTTCCTTTTTGGGTGGTGTTTAGGCGCCGATAATCACATGGGAGGCTTTGATGAGCGCCCACGCTTTTTCGCCCGGTTTAAAGCCCAGCTCTTTTTGGGCATCCTCTGTGATGACGGCGGCCAGTGTGTTGCCGCCACCGGTTTCGAGTTTGACCTCGACATTGACGCGCCCTTCGATCACCTCTTTAACGGTGCTCTCAATCGCGTTACGCACGCTGATTTTTTCGGGTTTTTCTCTGGAAAGAATAATCCAGCTCGATTTGACCAGCGCGTAGGCTTCATCCCCCTCTTTGAGCCCCATCGATTCGATGCTGTCGTTGGTAATCGTCGCGACGATAGGGGTCTGGCCCCGTAGCGTGAGGGTGATTTCTGCATTGACGGCCCCTTGTTTGATGCGGGTGAGGGTGCCCCAGAGTTGATTGCGGGCACTGGTTTGCATGGTGATCCTTTGGGCGGTTTTGAGCACAGCATCCAAGTCTGTGCCATTATGAGAAAGTAGTTGGAGCAGCTGGGCGTGTTTGGCTTTGAGCAGATCAAAGGCGCGGATGAGCGAAAAACCCTCCTCGGTCAGTCGGGTGCCGCCACCCCCTTTGCCGCCGGTAACACGCGCCACCAGCGGGCGATCGGAGAGGTTGTTCATCGCATCAATCGCATCCCAGGCCGCTTTATAGCTCATGCGGATGGATTTAGCCGCCGCACTGATGGAGCCGTGGGTATCCACCGCTCTAAGTAGCTCGATACGCCCTTCACCCAAAAAAGGTTTTTCGCCTTGATTGAGCCAGAGCCTGCCTTCCAGCTTCATCTCCTTATCCCTCTTTGCCAAGATAGCGTTATATTAGCAGATATATAACGGTTGTTTCGCTAAAGCGTGCTGAAAAAAACAGCATGCGTGCTAAAATAGCGCCATGGAAAATGTAAAAGTGGTCTGGGGTTCGTTTGTGGATGCGTTTTTTATGAACCTTGATCCCCAGACGCTCTATGCGACGCTGATCTTAGCCATCCCCGCCTTTTTGGTGGGGTGGCTGATGTTTTACTTCGATCGGCGTGAGACCTGATTTAGAGCACCGTCATCAGCATGCCGCCCTGGCGCAGCAGATAGATCCGTTTGCGGTTATCGCCTCGGGTGGCCTTCTTGAAATCCTCCAGGCTCTTAATCTCGGTTGACTCTACCTGAACCACCACATCACCCCGGCGCAGGCCGACCCGTGCAGCGGGGGAGTTCTCCTCGATAGCGGTGACGACGACTCCCCCCTGGCTGCGACCGAGGCGAAGCTGGCTTCGCTGCTGCTCTGAGATAGTGGTGACGCTCATCCCCTTATAGGTGGCGACCCCCTCTTGCAGCGCCTCAGGGCGCCCCGCATCGCTCCGATCGGCACTGCCAAGGGTCACTTTCAGGGTACGCTCACGCTTATCCCGCACGATTCGGATATCGACGCGCTGGCCGGGGGTGAAGGAGCCGATGGTGTTTCGAAGCGCCAGCGAGTCGCTGATGGGGCGATCGTTGACACGGATTACCAGATCGCCACGCCGCATACCCGCCGCCTCTGCAGGACTGCCCGGCTCTACGCCGGTGATCACCGCCCCATCCCGGCGGCCGTAAAACTCCTCGGAGTCCTCGTCTAGATTGCCGATGCTTACGCCTAGCCAGGCGCGGACAAACTCCCCCTCATCAATCAGTGCCGTAGCGATCTGGCGAACCATGTTGGAGGGGATACTAAAGCCCACGCCGTGACTGGCTCCGCTGCGGGTCAAAATGGCGCTGTTGATGCCGATCAGCGCGCCGGTGGAGTTGATGAGTGCGCCGCCGCTGTTGCCGGGGTTGATGGCCGCATCGGTCTGGATAAAATCCTCATACTCCACAATCCCCACACCGCTGCGGTTGGTGGCTGAGACGATGCCGCTCGTGACCGTCTCGCCCACCCCAAAGGGGTTGCCGATAGCAAAAACCACATCGCCCACCTCGACCCGATCGGAGTTAAAGAAGCGGATCGGACTGAGATCGGTCGCTCCGATTTTGATGACCGCCAGATCGCTTTTAGGGTCGGTGCCGATCAGTTTGGCTTCGTGCTCCTCGCTGCTTCCGGCTAAAGAGACGATAATGCTCTCGGCCCCTTCGACCACATGGTTGTTGGTGACGATGTAGCCGTCATGGGTGATGATCACGCCGCTGCCCAGCGAGCGCTCGATTCGTTCGCGGGGAACAGGGGAGTGGTGGCGCTCAAAAAACTGGCGGAAAAAGGGATCGTTAAAAAAGGGCGAAAGGTGGTGCCCGCGGGTCTGGACGCTTTTGCGCGTGGAGATATTGACCACGGTGTTGCGCGCTTCGCGGATCGCCTCCGCGTAGGAGGCGACTGTGCCGATCTTGGTGGGCTGCTCGCGCTTGAACTCCTGAGTGTAGAGCTCAAACTCGGCGGCTTGAAGCAGAAGAAAACCGGAGAGAAAAACCAAAAGAGCCGTTCGCATCTGTAAACTCCTCCATGGCAAATTTTTGGGGAGATTTTACCATATTCGAGGTAGTCTACAACCCTAAACTTCCCAAGGAGAGAACTGTCATGTCCTGCATCTTTTGCAAAATCATCGCCGGCGAGATTCCGTCTAAAACGATTCATGAAAACGAGGATTTTTTAGCGTTTCACGACATCAACCCCCAGGCGCCGGTCCATGCGCTGGTGATCCCTAAAGCCCATGTGGTGGATTTTCGTGAGATGAGCGGCGAGATGATGGCGAAGATGACCCCCTTTATCCAGGAGACGGCTAAAAAGCTGGGCATCTATGAGGAGGGGTTTCGGATTGTGAATAACATCGGCACCAACGGTGGTCAGGAGGTGTTTCACATCCACTTCCACCTCATCGGCGGCGCGAAGCTAAAGTGGGGGAATTTCCTCTAGCGCAGGGTGATCAGCTGCATCGGGTTGATCGGCAAGCCATCTTTGGTCACTTCAAAGACCAGCTCCTGATTGACCCGTCCGATCGACTGGCGGGCTCGGATGTTTTGGCCCACCCGCACATGGGGGGCGATCTCTTCGAG
Source organism: Campylobacterota bacterium (assembly GCA_003561815.1). Lineage (GTDB taxonomy): Bacteria > Campylobacterota > Campylobacteria > Campylobacterales > SZUA-545 > CSSED11-302. Next base: position 3,936 of record PWVP01000142.1, read on the forward strand.
ATTGCGGTAGATGGTGTGCAGATTGCCTGGATGCTCTAAAATCACCACCCGTCCTAGCAGCCGCATATCTTCTGCGAAGATCACCTTGCCATCAAGCACGCTGCGCACCACCGCTTCATCCTCATCGGCTTTGAGGGTGACCGAGTCGTTGTGGATGCGGATATTGTAGACCGGGTCGGTATAGGGGCCGAAATCTTTGATAAGCGTAATGTGGTAGCGATCGTCCAGAGGCGGCTTAACCCGCTGACCGTCGTAGCGTGATCGGGAGGCGGCCTGATAGGAGGAGCCTAGCTGCCGGACATCCAGCTGTCTAGCCCGCCGCTCGTCGCTGCTAAGCCGCGCCTGGCGCTGCGCCTCCTCTTGACTGATGCGCGCTTGACGCATCGCATCAACCGCCTGCTGGCGCATCACATTGAGATCGGCGAGCATCTGGCGCTGGCGGTTGCGCTGATCGATCAGATTGTTCAGCTGGGCGAGATACTCCTGTTTTTCGCGATCGAGATCGGCGATGGTGCGCTGCTGCTCTGCTTGGAGGCTACTCTGGCGATCGCGGCTTTTTGAGAGGCGATCGCGGCGATCGGTCATCTCGTCGATCCGGCTTTGGAGGCGGTTGAGATCCCTTTGGATCTGGACGAACTCCTCCTGGAGATGGTGGATGCGCTCGCTGCTGCGCGCTTTAACGGCGACAAAGAGCTTCTCGCGGATCAGATCGGACTCTTGAGCGGGCTCGCTTTCGCTAAAGACCAGGCTTTGGGAGATGTGCTGTGCGAGCAGCTCGACAAGTTGCTTTTCGATCGCGTCGCTCTCTTTGGCGAGAGTGTTGCGCTGGTCGCTGAGCTTCTCGTAGCTCTCGCGCTCCTCTTCGACCGCTTTTTCGAGGGTGGTAATCTCGCGATCGGTGCGTCTTAGCTCGCGCTGGATCTCCGCAAGCCGTCTTTGGGCTTTGTCGATGCGATCGGAGAGCTGATCGACCTGCCGCTGAAGTCCGCTCTCGC
>PWVP01000087.1 GCA_003561815.1 Campylobacterota bacterium
AAAATGGTATTTTTCTTGTAAATGGGTATTTTTCTTGCAAACCGTCATGGAGGTTGTTAAATAAATTAAAATTCGACTTTTGCCAAACTGCCGCCAGCCAACCGCGGCATCCCGCCTGTAAACTGATCCAATAGGCGTGATGGCCTTATTTAAGGAGTTTTGAGATGCGCGCCTGCAGGCGTAGCCAGAGGCGATGCTCCATCAGGGGAAACCCGGCGTAGGTTTTGTGCCCTTCGATGCTTTTGCTTACACCGCTACGGGCAGCTACGGTGGCAAAATCCCCCACCTCCAGGTGGCCCGAAACGCCGCTTTGGCCCCCGATAGTGAAGTTTCGGCCGGTCTTGGCACTCCCGGCAAAGCCCACCTGAGCAGCCAGTAGCGAGTGCTCGCCAATCTCGACATTGTGGGCGATATGGACCAGATTATCAATCTTGGTTCCCGCTTTGATACGCGTCTGACCAAAGACCGCCCGATCGATGGTGGCATTGGCGCCAATCTCCACATCTGACCCAATAATCACCCGGCCAAAGTGGTGGATTTTGACATGCGCGCCTTCGGGGGTGTGGGCATAGCCAAACCCATCCGATCCAATCACGCTACCGGCGTGGATCGTGACCCGATCACCAATCTCAGCGCCATCGTAGATCACCACATTGGGGTGGAGTGTCACCCCCTGGCCGATGCGCACCCCCTGACCGATCGCCACACCCGCCATCACGCAGCATCCGGCCCCCAGGGTGCTGCCGTTTGCGATGGCGGCGTTTGGGTGGATGGTGCAGTCCGGTTCGATTATGGGTGGCGTTTCAAGCGGGGCCGGATGGGCAAAGAGAGCCGAAGCGCGGGCCATCATCAGGTAGGGGGAGTCGCAGATAAGCGCTTGAGAGCCCGCTGGCAGTGCATCGGCGTGCTGCTTGCGAATCAGTACAGCCGCCGCCTGGGTTCCCGGCAGATCTTTAAGGTAGCGATCGTGTTCGACGAAGCTCAGATGATGGGGCTTAGCATCCGGCAAAGGGGCGATCGCCTCAATCTCACACTCCTGGCCCTCATAGACCAGACCGATCGCCTCACACAGTTGCGAGAGCTTCATTCGCGCTCCATGGCCACCACGCCGCTTTTGACCACTTCGGTGGGGCGGTACTTCTCGACTGCTTTGAGGAAGTTGGCCACCCGACGCGGCTCATCGGTGACCATGCCGACGATAAAATCGGCACCGACATTGGCGATTTTACCATTGTAGGCGCGACAGAGCGCGTCAATATCGCTGAGAGACTCATTGATAGGAAACTTCACCATCGCCATCTCTTTTTCGATGGTGTTCTCCGCCTCGTGTTCGATCACCTTTAAAACCGGGATCAGCTTATGCAGCTGCTTGACAATCTGCTCTAAAACCCGCTGATTGCCCTGGGTCTCGATGCTGACATGGGAGAATTCGCTACCGGGAACAGGGGCCACCGTCAGGCTCTCGATGTTGTACCCCCGTCCGGCAAAGAGCCCCGAAATGCGGGAGAGTACGCCGTGTTCGTTGAGGGTGACCACGGAGACGACTCGTCGTTCAGTTTTCATGGTCACTCCTTATGCTCTAAGATCATATTAAAGAGGCTGCCGCCGGTGGGCACCATCGGCAGCACATGCTCCATCCGCTCCACCACGACATCGATCAGCGCGACTTTGCCGCTTTTGAGCGCATCTTCGATGGCGGGCAGCAGATCGCGCTTTTCGGTAACGCGCCGCCCAAAGCCCCCAAACGCCTCGGCCAGTTTGACGAAATCGGGCTGCTTCTCAAGGTTTACCTCCGAAAGGCGGTTGTCATAAAAGAAGGTCTGCCACTGGCGCACCATGCCCAGGTAGTTGTTGTTCAGGATGATGTTGATCACCGGCACATCGTTGGCCACCGCTGTCATCAGCTCCTGAATATTCATCAGGATGGAGCCATCGCCGGTAAAGTTGATCACCGGCAGGTCAGGGCGCGCACATTTGGCCCCCATCGCCGCAGGGAAGCCAAACCCCATAGTACCCAGACCGCCGCTGGTGACCCATTTGTGAATCCCGTCAAAGGGGTAAAACTGTGCCGCCCACATCTGGTGCTGCCCCACATCGGTGGTGATGACCGCTTCAGCACTGAAGCAGCGCCCCACCTCTTCGACAACCCACTGCGGCTTGATGGAGGCGGCGCTATCTTCGTAGGTGAGCGGATGGATGGTGCTGTAGTTGCTCAGTCGCTGGCGCCAGCTGCTTAGCCGCTCAGGCTCAAACCCATCGCTTAGCCCTGCGATCAGCTCTTTAAGCACCTGGGAGAGATCGCCTACGATCGGGTAGTCCACCTCCACGATCTTGCCGATGCTGGAGGGGTCGATATCGACATGGATAATCTCGGCGTGTTTGGCAAACTCGCTGAGCCGTCCGGTCACCCGATCGTCAAACCGTGCGCCCAGTGCGATCATCAGATCCGCTTCGCTCATGGCCATATTGGCCGCATAGGTGCCGTGCATACCGACCATCCCGAGCAGGTGTTCGCTCGTGGCCGAGAGCACACCCCGTGCCATCAGTGTCTCAACCGTGGGGATACCGGTCAGATCGACCAGCGTGCGAACCAGCTCGGCGGCCTGGCTGAGCACCGCACCGCCGCCCACATAGAGCACCGGCTGGCGGGCGCTTTTGATGGCAGCGATCGCCTTTTGGATCTGGCGGGGATTGCCCCGGGTGTGGGGCTTGTAGGTCTGCATCGTGATCTCATCGGGGTAGGCAAACGGCCCTGTCTCGGCGGTGATATCTTTAGGGATATCCACATGTACCGGTCCGGGTCGTCCGCTACGGGCGAGATAGAACGCCTTTTTAAGCACCAGCGGCAGCTCCTCGACCGACTTGACCAGAAAGTTATGTTTGGTACACGGGCGGCTGATCCCCACGGCGTCAATCTCCTGAAAGCCGTCGGTACCGATTAGCGGTGTGGCCACCTGGCCGCTGATGACCACCATCGGAATGGAGTCGGTGTAGGCGGTGGCGATACCGGTAACGGCGTTGGTAAAGCCCGGTCCGCTGGTCACTAGTGCCACACCCACCTCGCCGGTGGCGCGGGCGTAGCCATCGGCTGCGTGCAGAGCCGCCTGCTCGTGGCGGGTGAGGATATGCCTAAAGTCGTTCTGTTTGTAGATCTCATCGTAGATGTTGAGCACCGCGCCGCCGGGGTAGCCAAAGGCCACCTTGACCCCCTCGGCTTTGAGCGCCTCAATCACCATCTGCGAACCGGTCAGTTGCATTATGAAAATCCCTTAAGAGGTTTGGGGGATTTTAGCAGGTGGTCGATAAAAGGTTTTAGAGATTCTGTCCAAACCAGCGTGATATCTCCGATCGGATGGTGCTTCTTAGCTGCACACCGGCCACAAAATCCTCCGTATGGGCCTTTTTGAGCATGGCGACCAGACCGTTGCGATCGCGGGTGAGGTAGGGGTTGTCCACCTGCTGCGTATCCCCTAGAAAGACAATGCGCGATCCTTTGCCCATACGGGTGCCCAGCAGCTTGATGTCGGCTAAAGAGGCGTTTTGGGACTCATCAAAGATGACAAATTTTCGCGCGATGGTGATGCCTCTGGCGTGGGCGAGATCGTACATCTCGATATTGTGCTTCTCGATAAAGTGTTTGGTGGCACTTTTGCTCTCGATGCTGTTGACCTCTCCGCTATACTCAGCGGCGTTTTTGATCGACTTTTTGCGCAGCTCTTCGATGAGCAGATTGATCGCTGAAAAGAGCGGGTACATAAAGTACCCCAGCTTGCGATCCTCGTCACCGGCGCGAAAGCCCAACCGCTCGTGGTGGCCCACCGCTTCGACGGTGTTTCGCAGATAGACGATACCGTCCACCTCGCCCCTCTCTTGAAGCATCAGCCCCGCCTGCAGCGCCATGAGGGTTTTACCGCTTCCGGTGCTTCCGGCGGCGACGGTGATACGGTTTTGGGGGTGGGTGAGGATCGAGAGGTAGAACTTCTGCTCCAGGTTGTGGGGCGGGATGATAAGAGCGGGGCTCTGCGCGAGCGCCTCGAAGTCGCAAGCCTCTTTGTGGCCGGCAACGCGGACGGAGAAGTGGGGGCGTCCATCGCTATCGATCTCCTCATACTGTGCCCAGTCAGACTCGCTGGCAGAGCCGCTGTTTTTCAGGCCGTGGAAAAACTCCAGCGACTGGTAGTCCGCGACCGTGTCTTTATAGAACGATTCGGTGGCCACAGCACGGCTGAGGGCAATAATCTTAAAGGAGAGATCGTTGGTGATGAGTCGCAGATTGTAGCTCTGGGCGATCTCGAGGATCTTGAGATCGTTGCGGTGGTGTTCGGGTCTATAGATCTCGCGGTGGATGACATAAATCCAGATCGGCCCCTGGCTCTGTCCGCCATCGTAGCTAAAGCGGTAGGTGCGATCGTCGCTTTGGGCCCCTTTGCCGCGTCGGAGCTTGGTCGCTTTGGCCTCACTACCGATAAAGCCGCGGAAGAAGAGTCGGGCGAAAAAGCCCACATTGGTTCGCTCGCTCTTTTTCTGATCGAGCTCATCGAGGATAGTGTTGGTGATGTAGAGCGTGTTTTCGCCCCCGCTATAGAGGTGCAGAAGGTTCTCAGGGTCATCTAAAATCACGGAGGTGTCAATCAGGAAGTGCTTGCGCATCGGGTGCCTTTTGTGGAGGTTTGTGCCACCCGTTTTGGAGCAAGGGGCGTTCCTGTGCGGCGCCTTGGTCTGTTACGGCTTTGTTATCAAAAGGGGCGTGCCGCTATGCCCGCATCCAGTTTTCGTGATCGTGGCCCCGCCTGGGTTTGGCAGCCAGCAGTGCCGCATCGATCAGTAGTGCGGGCGCATCGAGCCGATCGGTGATGGCGCGGATAATTCCCTCTTTATCGATTACGACACCACCTTGATCGATGCCGTAGCGTTGGC
>PWVP01000071.1 GCA_003561815.1 Campylobacterota bacterium
CAATTCCATACTCTCAAAATTTTAAGCATTAAATGCTTTCTGCAATTTTGTTAACCATTTATTGTCATTAAGCTCATGTTGCCATATACGAACCACCTTCCACCTTTTCCCTATCAGCGTTTTGTTTACAAGACGGTCTCTATCTTTGTTCCGTTCAATTTTGTTTCGCCAAAAATCACTATTGGTTTCAGGAATTTGACCTTTGGTGGGGTGTCCGTGCCAAAACTCACCATCCACAAACACAGCCACCCTTTTCTTGGGAAAAACAAAATCCGGTTTCCCAAAAAGCGGATAATTTCTGCGCCAGCCTTTAATGCCGTTTTCTCGAAACAATGCTAACAGCTTTTTTTCTGTGGCAACATTTCCCTTACTGCGCACCCTCGACATTATTTCGGAGCGCTTTGTTTTGTCAAATACATCAACCATATCAATTACTCCGAAATCTTATTTTCTTGTATGTTACAGCTTCCTCCATTCCGCAAAAACCCAGAAAATCACAAACTGCACAGCGGCTTTCACCGGTATTGTTTGATTTGCGCGGATTTGAATAAAAATTCCGATCGCGTATATCCGTTGCCGCCTTTATCACAGTCTTCTTCGCAGAATCAACTGAACCGCTATCCAGAGGAACTTCCAATTCATGCCTCTCGTTACTGCTTCGGTCTGCATCGAGGTAACGAACCAATCCTTTTTCCGGTTCATACAATAGTTCTTTTTTTGCCGCTACTGCATATATTCCCAGTTGCAGGCGCATTTCATCCTCGTCCAAATCTTGTTTTCTATCTGATTCAGGTACCCCAGATTTAAAATCAATTAATGTAACTCGGGGCGGATCGTCGTGGCGAACGATATCTATGGCTCCAAAAACCAAAGCGCCGCCTTCGCCGTCTTCATACTCCACCAATGTTTCAAACTCTTTTTCCGGCTCAAAGGACAATCGTTCCAGTTCATCGGCAAAGAATTGCACATAATCGGTCACAACCTGTTTCCCTTTTTCCCGCATATTTTCCGCTGGCTCACCGGTTGTATAGCGAAGGTAAAAAAGCCCTCGCTCTATCAATTGCCTTAAAGCAGTTTCAAGTTGATCCTTATCTTTAGCAAGTTGAGCCCACACCCTGGGATCAGTATGGACAACCCTCAGTATATTATGGACTCCTCTCCCATAACCGAAGGCCTGGTCGATAGTTGGAGAAAAACCGAGCACTTTTCTTAAGTAGAAGTCATGAGGACAGGCCAAATAGTAACGAAGATCGGAGAATGATGTGGTTAACTGAGTTTCTCTTTTATGTTCCAAGGGAGCGTGGCGAATTTCATTTAAAAGCGAGGTCGGATCCCTCGATACAGTTCCACCGCATTCCGATACAAAATCCTCCAGCTCTTTAATAAATCTTGATGTTTGTTTTCCGGAGTAGCTTGTTACCAAAAATCTTTCAGAACGGGTTAAAGCAACATACATTAACCGTCTTTCTCCATCATAGTTGTCGTTGTCTGAAAGACCTTTTATATCAATTTCAGTGACAATAGCTCCCGTTAACGGCACTTTAGCTTCACGTCTTGCATAAGAGCTGGGAAATCGCCTTGAGCAAACATCGGCTAAGAAAACAGCGGCAAATTCAAGACCTTTGGCGGAATGTATTGTACTGATTGTTACAGCATCGGGTTGAACGATTAGCGGCTGTTCCGGTGTACGCCCTTCCTCCGAACCATACTGGCAAAGACCGATTATCTGCCACTTGTAATCGGAAACATTTGTCCAACCCGGTGTTTCAATACCGGTTATCAAGCTGCTCAAGGTCCCCAAGTGGAACATGGCCGTCTCTCCGCGCCCTCTGCATGTATCCCACTTTTCCACCTCGGTTTCAGTCAGAAGCCAGTGGTAAAATTGTTGAGGGAATACTCTTCGCAAAAGCCGTGTATTTGATAAAAAATCACGAAGCCTTTTGGTTCTTAAAAAACCAATCTGTTCCTGAGTAAACGGGACTTCGTCAATAATTCTTTGTTTGAGCACTTTCGCTGTAAACAGCAAGCGATCCTCGGCTTCACGTTCAAGAGATAATCCTGAACGTCTTAACAGGCGTGCGGCGGTTTTTAGTACGACTTCAGGCTCGGGTTCACAACCAAGCACATCTTCAATCCGATTGGGCAAACTCTTCCGATTGTGAGGTGAACCGTAAAATTCTTCTACTCCGGCTGATAAAGCTAATGCCGCAACAAAAAGGAGCACTTCGGGTTGGGAAAACAAGTCGGGACCCGCACGAACAACAGATGGAATGCCCGCATCCTCCAACGCTTCCATGTAAGTACGAACATCTGTGGATGATCTGACCAGGATCGCAATATCGGCCAACGTCAAGCCCCGAAAACTTCCGTCACGCTTATCGTGCCAAGCCCCTTCCGCTTCCGAGGGAACAATTGCTCTGACGGCTTGAGCTATCCATGCCGCTTCTTCTCTTCGCTGATCAAACCTAATGAGGGCCACATGTGATGGATGGGTATCCGTACGGTCGGTTTTTCCATGAACCATATCGGGAGTATCCATTCCACAGGCAGGCGATATGGTCTTTGCCCATTTGTTGGCTAGATTGATTATCCTGGGTGTCGACCGGAAGTTCTCTCCAAGATCCACGACATGAGCTTCAGAATCATTTTTAAACTGTTTCCACATCTCCCCGATAATTTCAACCTTGGCTCCACGAAAACCGTAAATCGACTGCCTGTGATCTCCAACGGCTGTCAGTTTGCCGGTTTTTCCGATTAATATATTCATTATGTCCCGTTGCACAGGATTGATATCTTGCACCTCATCAACAACCAGGTGCACTTGCTGCTGTTCCAATTGATGCAATTTATCTTGGTCATTTTCCAAGTTACGAAGAAACTCGGTTTGACTGGTACTGAAATCCAGAAATCGCCTGCAGTGAAGGTAAGCATAATAACGGGCAGCCGAAACAGCAAAAGCCATTGACGATTCATCATCGCCTACATTTGTTAAAAGCTGGGCATTCTTACACCACTCACGTTCTTCGGCACCCAAAAGATAAGGCGCTTCCCCGGGCTGAAGTTCAATATCAAAGCGATTGTGTTCATGCAATTGATCATAGGCAAGAATAAATTGTTCAACAGTGGCGGTTTGTGAAGTATAGCCATTCAGTGTTTGTCTTAGAGCATGCAATCCCAGTAAATTATTGTAGCCGCGTAAAATCATTGCCGTTCGAGCGGCTTCATCCAGAATATCAAAGTTATGATATTTATCCGGCCAAAATTCCCTTAGTTTTGCCAAGCAAAATCCGTGAATCGTGCCAACATACATTTCTCCAAGATTAATATCTTCACCGGGTTCAGTAATTTCACCAATCCAATACCTAACTCTAAATTTCATTTCTTCGGCGGCTTTTTTGGTAAAAGTAAACGCGACAATATTTTTCTTAGGCACATTTTCCACACCAACCCACCAGGCAATTCTTCGGGCCATCACTTCCGTCTTTCCCGAGCCTGCTCCGGCCACAACTAACGAAAGCCTTTTTCCGGTCTGAACCGCTTCCGACTGTCCGGGGGTTAAATTGTGCAATAATCGCTTTTTCAGTTCATCAATGGTCATAAAAACCCCTCTCCCTTTACAAAGCCGCTTTGCTTACTCTATTTGCCTGTTCATTAGTGCTTCTCTAATTGATATTGCATGAGCTTTGACAAAAGGTGGCGGCAAAGCATTACCAATCATCAATGCCAAGGCCGATTTATTGGTCATAATAGGAAATTTATAATCTTTTGGAAAGCCTTGCAACAGTGCCGCTTCACGCATGGTTATGGCACGGTCTTCTTCGGGATGCAAGAAGCGTCCCTTGGAAGGATTAAAGCAACCACCAGTTATCGTGGGCGCCAAGTCATCCCAAGCCATCCGGCCGTAAACGTCTTTAAAACCGTTGCATTTTTTATGACAGTCCAACCAATACTCTTCCGGTAAGTCTTTGCGACTGCCTCCGTCATGTGGAATCATTCTAATTATTTCTTGGACTTTCTCGGTATGTTTTTCTTTTAAGTCATGAACAGAATCCCCACTGCTACCAGTCTTCGGCAAATTGCCTATTGTGTTCCTTACGGTTAAATATTTTCCATTACCTTTGGCATAGGGTATTTCAAAGCCGAAACCGGCCATGTAGATTAATCTTTTCCGTCGTTGTGGAACCATATAATCCGCAGCATTTAATATTTTTGGCATACCAATATAACCTAATTCCTCCATTTGCTCGATAAACTTATTAAATCTTGAATCTTTCATTAAACCCAGAACGTTCTCCAACATTATTGCACGAGGCATTAGGGTTCTAACAAATCTTGTAAATTCATTTAAAAGATCATTTCTTGGGTCTTCAACTTTTAAAGCGCCATTTAATGTACGCATGGTGGAAAAACCCTGGCACGGCGGGCAGCCAGCCAGCAAATCAAGCCCCTTGTCAACTAAACCTGTATCGGAAGCAAGTTGAATAGGATCAATGTCTCGTATATCTTCTTCAAATAGCTTTACTTTAGGATGGTTTTCTTTATAAGTTGCCAACGCAAGCAGCTCAATATCTACGGCTGCAATGACATCAAAACCAGCCTGTTTTAGACCAACTGTAGTGCCACCGCAGCCACAAAACAAGTCTATAGCCAAAGGTTTGCTATTAGTATATTTCTTGATACTATTAGCCACCGCCTAAACCTCCAAAGGCAAATAAATAATCATGCTGAAGAAATTAAGTTTACCTAAATTTCCAGTGTCTTTAAAACCGCCCTGTCCACATCCCCATAAAAAACCACGTCCAATCGCTCGACAACATCTTCCGGCAAACCGGCAAATTGTGTTTTATTAGCTACCGGCACCAAAGCTCTTATAGCACCACTGTCCAA
>PWVP01000049.1 GCA_003561815.1 Campylobacterota bacterium
AACAGCTGGCAGCAGACGGACATCAAAGGGGCTAGGCAGGATGTAGTCCGGCCCGAAGCGGAGCTTCCTGCCGCAGTACTCGCTTAGTGCATCAGGAACCGGCTCTTTGGCTAGCGCAGCGAGCGCCTTGGCTGCGGCGATCTTCATCCGCTCGGTGATCGCCTTTGCCCGCATGTCGAGCGCACCACGAAAGAGGTAGGGAAACCCGAGTACATTGTTGATCTGGTTGGGGTAATCACTGCGACCGGTGGCGACAATCGCATCTGAACGCACCGCCCTGGCGATCGCTGGCTCCACCTCGGGCACTGGGTTGGCCATGGCGAAGATGATCGGCTTTTCGGCCATGCTGTAAAGAAGCTCCTCGTTATTGAGCACTCCACCGCGTGAGAGGCCGAGAAAAACATCTGCGTTGTGCAAGGCACCCGAGAGGGTTCGCAGTGGTGTCTGGATGGCAAATTCGCCCTTGTGCCGATCCAGATCGGTGCGCTCGGTGTGAATCACCCCTTTAGAGTCGCACATTGTGAGATCTCTGACCCCCAGTTCGCGCAAAAACCGACCGCAGGCGATAGCAGAAGCGCCCGCACCGTTAATTACCACCCGCGCTGTTTTGATCGATTTACCAACCAGCGAGAGGGCGTTTAAAAGGGCCGCCCCAGCCACAATGGCTGTTCCGTGCTGATCGTCATGCATGACCGGAATGTTGAGCCGCTGCTTGAGCCGTTTTTCGATGTCAAAACACTCAGGCGCCTTAATATCCTCCAGATTAATCCCCCCGAAGCTGCCGGCAATCGCCTCAACCGCTTCACAGAAAGGCCCCACCTCTTTGTGGCTCACCTCTATATCGACCGCATCCAGACCACCAAAGGCCTTAAAGAGTACCGCTTTGCCCTCCATGACAGGCTTTGAGGCGAGAGCACCGATGTCGCCCAGCCCTAAAACCGCTGTACCGTTGCTCACTACCGCGACGGTGTGGCCTTTGGCGGTGTAGTCGTAGGCCTTTAGCATGTCGGTTTGAATCTCCAGGCAGGGGTGTGCGACACCGGGGGTGTAGGCTAGTGCCAGCTCTCCGGCGCTTTTGAAGGGTTTGGTAATCAGGGTGCCGACTTTACCCGGTTTGGGTTGGGCGTGGTACTCAAGCGCCGCCTGCCGGTTGTCTCTCATTCGCTTCTCCTTGGTCAGGGTGTGGTACAATCCACACGGATAGTTAATCCCGATACAAGCAAAAGGAATTCCTTTGTCGTTTGATCCCCTACCCGATAGTGTTTTAGATGGAGATGCTGTCAGCCGGTTTTTCGAAATTCTGCGGGAGAGTGACCCCAAGATCGCCGAGGAGGAGATAACCGCGCTGATCGATCGCGCCCAGCGCCTCGAGGCGTTTGTGGAGGAGAGAGGGCTCTTAAAAGAGGCCTCGATCCATGAGATCGATCAGCAGGCTGAACGCCAGAACTACTGTATTGGCGCCATGGCGCGTATTGTCAGTCAGCACGAGCGATGAGGCTGGCGGCGCTTCTTCTGTGCCCTCTTTTTCTTTGGGCGATGCCTGGAGACTACTGGGCGCACGAGGAGCCCTTTGAGCTTAGAAAAGATCAGTTCGCCAGCTGGGAGGTGGACGATCGGATCCTCTCGATTCGCTGGAGCCTTTTTCATAACCGGGGGCTGGTGGTGCATCTTAAGTATGACCACTTTCCCGTGCAGAATATCCTGTATGAAAACTATAAGCGCAACAGCATGCGCATCCGGCTAAAGACCCAGCCGCCGGTGCGCCCCCCTGAGCCCTATGCGCGTCTGGTCTTTGAGGGGTTTGATCTCCAGGAGCAGACGGCGCAGCTGCGGCTCTATCTTTTTGACCCCCTGGGGGTGGTCGATCTTACACGAGCGGAGTAGTGGATGCAAGAGGTAAAAACAGAGATGCATCGGCTCATAGCCGATCTTCAAAACGGCGAGATTGCCGCCTATCTGGAGCGCGTGCCGACAGGCAAACTTCTTAGAAGTCGTCTGATTGTTCAGATTGCGGCCAACCACCCCGATTGCTATCGGCTCTGCGCCGTGGTGGAGATGATTCACCTGGCCAGTCTGCTTCACGATGATGTGATCGATGAGGCGCCCACGCGTCGGGGTGAGCCCTCGATTCACGCCACCGAGGGGAGCAAGACCGCCATTATGTTGGGGGACATCTTCTACTCCAGGGCCTTTCTGGAGCTGGTCACCTTCGAAAGGGCGGTTGCCCGGACGGTTGCTGATGCGGTGGTGCGATTGAGCCTGGGCGAGCTTCTGGATGTGCGTCTGGGTGAGCAGTTTAATACCGTTCAGGCCCGCTATGAGGAGATGATCGATCTTAAAACCGCCGCGCTGATTGAGGCGGCTTGCCAGGCAGCGGCCCTGCTTGTTGGCAAGGATCCGGAGGGGTATCGCCGCTTTGGCCGCAATCTGGGGATCGCGTTTCAGGTGATTGACGATCTGCTCGATCTCACCCAGGATGAGGCCACGCTGGGCAAACCGGCGATGGGGGATCTTAAAGAGGGCAAAGTGACCCTTCCGGTGATTTTGCTGCACGATCGGCTCGAGGGGCACAAGCGCGAACGGCTTCTGGGTCTCTTTCGTCGCGAACTCGATGAGAAGGAGCAGGCGTGGCTGCGTCAAGAGCTCGAAAAGAGCGGCGCACTGCAGCAGAGTCGCACCTACGCTCTAGAGCTCGCCAAAGAGGCCAAAGCACTCGTCAGCGCCGATCCCGCCCTGGCCGCTATTGCCGATCAGCTTATCGATCGTGTGCGTTAAGCCGGTGGTGTTATACTATCGTCTTTTTGTGAGGATATAGCCGGGCATGCACTATCTCTTAGTCTCCATCTCCCATAAAAACACCGATCTGGCGGTTCGTGAGCAGCTGGCGCTGGATGAGGCGCTGCAGCAGCGGCTGCTGGCCACCCTGTGCGAACAGAGCGCTATCCGCGAAGCGGCGGTTGTGGTGACCTGTAACCGGGTGGAGGTGGTCACGGCCGTGCGGGATGTCCACGGCGCATCAGCGGCGGTCTTTGAGGCGCTGCACCGCATCAGCGGCGTCGATCGTCTGGAGCTGGAGGGGCGCGCTCAGAGCTTTGAGGATGAGGGGGCGGTGCGCCACCTCTTTAGCGTCGTGAGTGGCCTGGAGAGTGTTGTGGTGGGCGAAGCGCAGATTACCGGGCAGATCAAAGAGGCGTTTCGCTTTGCCGAGGAGCACGGCTTTGCCGGAAAGCGGCTCACAGCCCTCTCAGCCCACGCCCAGCGCTGTGCGGCCGCCATCCGAAGCACCACCGAAGTGGGCAAAAACCCGGTCTCAGTCTCCAGTGCTGCCGTCACCCAGGCAAGACTGCTTCTAGGGGGTCGTCTGCGCGGCGTGGAGGCGATCGTGGTGGGCAACGGGGAGATGGCCCGTCTGGCCGCTTTGCACCTGCTCTCCAATCAGGCGCGGGTGACCATCGTGGGGCGCAGCGCCGATCGGGCCCGAACCCTGGCCGAGGCGATCGGCAAAGGGGCTAAATGGGCCGGTTTTGATGCGCTGGGTGAGCTGATCAATCTCCATCCGCTCCTCTTTTCGGCCACCGCCGCACCCCATCCGGTGATTACCGCCGATCGGATCAAGCCGCAACCCTTCGATCGGCTCTGGTTTGACATCGCTGTGCCGCGGGATATTGTCGATCCGGGCGATGAGCGGATTCAGCTCTACAGCGTGGATGATCTGCAGATGATTGTGCAGACCAATATGACGCTGCGCGAAGGGGAGGCGGCCAAGGCGTTTCGGATTGTGGGTGAGCAGGTGAGCGAGTTCTACCGCTGGCTGCAGTCGCTGGGTGCCGAGCCGGTGATTAAGGCGCTTCGCCAAAAGGCGCAGGAGGCGGTGCGCACCGAGATTGAGCGCGCTATCAAAAAAGGGTTTATCCCCCAAGAGCACGAGGCCAATATCCGCCGTCTGGCCCACAACGCCTTTAAGCGGTTCTTGCACGATCACACCCTGAATCTGCGCCGAAGCATGGAGAGAAGCGATAGCGACGAGGTGCTGGCTATGACCCGGCGACTCTTTGAACTTGAAACCCCCAAAGGAAACTAAGCGATGCGATACTCCCGCGCCTTTATCCAGACCGAAAAAGAGACCCCAAAAGATGCGGTGCTCATCAGCCACAAACATCTGCTGCGCGGCGGCTTTATCGCCCAGCTCTCAGCCGGGATCTATGACTATCTTCCCTTGGGAAAACGGGTGCTTGATAAGATTCACCGGATTGTCAAAGAGGAGCTCGATCGCGCCGGCTGTCAGGAGGTGAGCCTGGGGTTTGTCACCCCCGCCGATCTCTGGAAGGCCTCTGATCGCTACCACAAATACGGCAAGGAGCTGCTCCGTTTCTACGACCGAAAAGCCCAGGAGTTTGTGCTGGGCCCTACGCACGAGGAGGTGATGGTCTCGCTGGTCAAAGGGCGGGCGGGCAGCTACAAAAACCTGCCGCTCAATCTCTATCAGATCAACCTCAAGTTTCGTGATGAGGCGCGCCCGCGCTTCGGCCTGATGCGTGGCCGCGAGTTTCTGATGAAGGATGGCTACAGTTTCCACGCCAGTGAAGAGGATATGCGCCGCGAGTATGCGCTAATGGAGAGGACCTACAGCCGCATCTTTGAGCGTCTGGGGCTGGAGTTTCGGGTGGTCGAGGCCGATAGTGGCGCGATCGGTGGTAGCGGATCCAAAGAGTTTATGGTGCTCGCCGATGCAGGGGAGGATACCATTGTGGTGTGCCAGGGGTGTCGCTACGGGGCCAATATCGAAGCGGCTCGCCGTCAGGCGGTGGCG
>PWVP01000111.1 GCA_003561815.1 Campylobacterota bacterium
AAGGCCAAAGATCTGCATCTGCTCAGCATGTCCGCCACGCCGATTCCTCGAAGCCTCAATATGGCGATGAGCCAGATCAAAGGCTTTAGCCAGATTATGACCCCGCCGGTCGATCGCGAAGATGTGCGCACCTTTGTTAAAGAGTCTGATGATCGGGTGATCAAAGAGGCGGTCTTTCGCGAGATTAAGCGCGGTGGGCAGTGCTTTTATGTCTTTAACCGTATTGCGGGGATCGAGCAGAAAAAGAGGCAGCTTGAGAGGCTACTGCCCGGCGTGCGGATACTGGTGCTTCACTCCAAAATCGACAGTGCCGCCAGCGAAAAGGAGCTGCTGGGCTTTGCCGATCGGCAATACGACCTGCTGCTTTCGACCACCATTATCGAATCCGGCATCCATATGCCCAATGTCAACACCATCCTCATCGACGGGGCCGATCGCTTCGGCATGGCGGATCTGCACCAATTGCGCGGACGGGTGGGCCGAAGCCGCCGTCAGGGCTACTGCTACTTTCTCGTCGCCGATCGGGACAAACTCACCGAGGAGGCCAAAAAACGGCTTTTAGCGCTAGAGTCCAACTCCTTTCTCGGTAGCGGCTCGGTGCTCGCCTTTCACGATCTCGAAATCCGCGGCGGCGGCAATATCCTAGGCGCCGATCAGAGCGGGCATATCAAACATATCGGCTACGGGCTCTATCTGAAGATGCTCGAAGAGTCGCTGGCTGAACTGATGGGCAAGCAGGAGGTCAAGCATGAAAAACCGGTGGAGATCCGTCTGGCGATCAAAGCCTATCTCAGCCCCGAGACCATTGAGGAGGAGCGGCTGCGTCTGGAGCTCTACCGCCGTTTTGCCCAGGCGCCGGATCTTAAAACCGTCTACGAGCTTGAGGAGGAGATGGCCGATCGCTTCGGCACACTCGATGAGACCACAAAGCAGTTTGTGGAGCTCTGCGCCATCAAAGTGCTCGCCACCGAAGCGAATCTTGTCACCATCTCCAGCTTTCAGCAAAACATCCAGCTCGTCGGCGCCGATGGCCAAAAAACGGTCATCACCGCCGCGAGTAAAGATGATGACGATGTGATCGCCGCCACCTTAGAGCACCTTAAGCAGCGCAGCAAAGATTAATTAGCTCTATTTATTAATCGTTTACTAACACAACGACCACTATGATTCCGCCAGCAAAAACAAAGGGTGGGGTGTGGTGTTTCAAAAAGCAATAGAGCTGCAAAGCGGCGAGAAGATTATCTCCAAGACCGATCTCAAAGGGCGCATCACCGATTTTAACGATCGCTTCGTCCACTACGCCCAGTACCGCCCCGAGGAGCTCATGGGCGCACCGCACAACATCGTCCGCCACCGCGATATGCCCGCCATCGCCTTTCGGCTGCTCTGGGCCAAGGTGCGCGACGGTCAGGAGGTGAACGCCTTTGTCAAAAACCAGCCCAAAAACCCCACCGAACACTACTGGGTCTACGCCAAAGTAATGCCGACCCTAAGCCGCCGCACGGGCCGCATTGAGTCGTGCTACTCCATCCGCCAGCGGGCCAACCCCGATGCGGTTGTGCTGATGGAGGTGCTCTATAAGCTCCTGCTCGATCTCGAGCGCGATCACGGCTACCGGGTGGCCAAAGCGGCCCTAAAAGCGGTGCTCGATCACCACGATCTCAAATTTAACCACCTGATGAGCCGCCTGCAGGCTCAAGGGGGAGGCGACCTGCTCAAAGCCCTTGAGTCCGGGCTGGCAGAGGAGATCCGCGCGCACTCACTGGCACTGGCGACTTAAGTGCCGCTCCAAACGCGCCAATAAAAAGATCGTCAGCGAGATCGCCGCTGAAAGAAGACAGTAAAAACAGAGCGCCCCAATCACAAAGAGCTGAAGCGCCACAAAAGCAGCCGAAGCGATAAGCCCCACATAGCTGATAGCGCCGATACTCTTTAATGCCTCCTCGCGCCGCGTATCGAGATAGTAGAGCGCCAGAACAAAAACACTCAGGTAGTACAACACCCCCAAAAGCGCCACCGGAATCGATCCGATCGTGGCATACGCACTGCTAAGCACCTGATCGCAGCCACCGGTGACCGGGCAGCTCAGGTGGGCACCACTCAAATGGCCAAATGTCAGATAGGCCGCATCACTAAAGCCGACAAACGCCAGGAGCATAAAGCCCCAGGCAAACCTAACGCCCAGTGGCGGCACTCTGAATCCGATCGACAAGCTCACCGTAGCTGCGCGGCGGCTCTATCGGTTCGCCATTGATAAAAAACGAGGGGGTTCCGCGCAGCTCGGCTTCGATGGCGCTGTTGCGATCGCGCTCGATGCGTGCCGCCACCGCCGGGCTATTAAGATCCTCTAAAAAGAGGGTCATATCCAATCCCATCTCCCGGGCAAAGCCGATAAAGAGCGTCCTGGCATCCTCCATCTGGCTCCACTGCGGCTGGGTGGCAAAGAGGCGATCGTGCATCTGCCAAAACCGGTTCTGACGACCCGCCGCCTCTGCCGCCTGTGCCGCCAGATCCGAGTGGGCAAAGGCGCCCCGAAGCGGGAAGTAGCGAAACACCACCGTCACCTCATCGCCATACTCCTCAGCCAGCTTTGAGATGGCCGGCGCATAGGTGCGGCAAGCAGAGCACTGAAAGTCACTATACTCCACCAGGAGCACCGGCCCGTTTCCTTTGGTGTGATCATCGGGCTGCAGCGCGGGCACCGCCCCCGATGGCGCGTCGGTGGCGCTAAAGTGAAACAGCGCAGCCAGCACCACCCCCAGCGCCGCTAAGGCGGGCAACCAGATGGTCAATCGTCGCTTCAGGGTGCGCTCTGTGCGGGTTTTTTTAGCCATTTTATCCCCTCCTGTTTTGGATAGGGTATTGTAATCAGCATCCCCTAAAGCGGTTTTAACTATAGTCCACTCCATGAGAGTTGTCGTAGCCTTTTTATTTCTCGCGATAGCGGCGTGTGCGTGTGCGGGTGACTGCCTGAGCTGCCACCCGGTTTTAAAACCCAACATCGAGCAGGATAGCGATCACCGGGTGATGCTCACCTGCATCGAGTGCCACAGCGAGAGCACCAACCCCTACGCCCCCTGCGGGGGTAACTGCTTCGCCTGTCACGCCCCCTCCAATATCCCGCAGTCGATCGAACAGCACAAGCCCCTGCCCGGCTGCCGCGACTGCCATATCGGCGTCAACGACTCCTCCCACTTTATCTTCGGTCTCGTCACGCCCCCACCGGAGTCGGGGCTGATCGGCACCCTCAAACCGATACTCAACGGAAAGTAGAGCCCAATGCAGAAAAAAGTCCAAACCGTCTCCACCCTGCTGGATGCACTCCCCTTTATAAAGCGCTTTTACGGCGAGATTGTCGTGATCAAGTATGGCGGCGCCGCCCAGGTCGATCCGGTTCTTAAGGATCGATTCGCCCAGGATGTGGTGCTCATGAGCCTCGTGGGGCTTAAACCGGTGATTGTTCATGGAGGGGGCAAAAGCATCACCGAGCTCTCCAGGCAGCTAGGGTTAGAGAGCACCTTTAAAGAGGGGCTTCGCGTGACCGATCGCCAAGGGCTGCGGGTGGCTGAGATGGTGCTTAGTGGTGAGATCAACAGTGAGATTGTGAGCCTTCTAAACGACCACGGTGCACGGGCGATGGGGATGAGCGGTAAGGATGCGGGCAGTATCCATGCCAGAGAGAAGACGGGGCTGGGCTATACCGGCGAGATCACTGAGATCAATGCCGATGTGGTGATGCGCCTGATTCACGATCGCTTCATTCCGGTGATCGCCCCGATCGCCGCCAGCCGTGAGGCGGGCCATCCGGGCTATAACATCAACGCCGACACCGCCGCTAGCGCGATTGCCGGGGCGCTGCGGGCGCGGAAGGTGGTCTTTATGACCGATACCCCCGGCGTGCTCGATGGTGAAGGAGAGCTGCTGCACTCACTCACCCGCAGTGAGGTGGAGGCGCTTAAAACGAGCGGTGTGATCCAGGGCGGCATGATTCCGAAAGTGGATGCCGCGCTGCATGCGGTGGAGGCGGGTGTGGAGAAGGCGCACATTCTTGATGGGCGGATTGAGCACGCCCTTTTGCTTGAGATCTTCACCTCTGAGGGGGTGAGTACGGAGATTGTGCGGTGAGTGTCGTCGCTGTTTTTGTCACCTGCCCCGATGAGCCCACCGCCCAGGCGATCGCACACCACCTGATCGAAAAGAGACTGGCCGCCTGTGTCAACCGGCTACCCGCTATCCGATCGCTCTATCTCTGGGAAGAGGCGGTGTGTGAGGATAGTGAGTCGCTTTTGATGATCAAAACCACCGAAGCGGGGTTTGAACCCCTTAAGGCGGCCATCCTGGCACACCACCCCTACGAGGTGCCCGAGGTGATCGCCCTGCCGGTGACACAAGGAAGTGCGCCCTATCTTCAGTGGGTTGAGGCCAGCGTCAAATCACAATCGTAAAGCAGGCACCCCCTTCGCGATTGGCGAAGGTGATGGAGCCGTGCATGTTCCACTCGACAATCATCTTGGCCATATAGAGCCCCACGCCGCTGCCGTGGCTTTTTTGTTTGGTGGAGACATAGGGCTCAAAGAGGCGTGCGACCAGCGGCTCTTCGATCCCGCCACCGCTATCGCACAGCTCAATACGCGCGCGCCCCTCATCGGTGGCCTCAACCCGGATACGGATATTGCGCACCTTGCTCTGGCGCTCCAGCATCGCATCGACCGCATTGCTCATCAGATGCAAGATCACCTGCGAAAACTCACTGGGGTACCCCTCCACCACCGGATCGGCACGAAAATCGGTCGAGACGCTCACGCGGCTGTTCTCCAGGGTGGGTGAGAGCATCTTCAGGGTACGCTCAATAGCGTGCACCACCGAGAAGGGCTCTTTATGGGTATCGGGACGGAAGAAGTTTCTAAAAGCATCGATGGTCTGGGACATCTGATTGATCAGCCGCATCGAGTCACCGGAGACCTTCTTCAGATAGGTATCACTCAGCTCGCCGTGGGCGTAGGCATCGGGCAGGTCCTGGATATTGGCCCCCAGGGCATTAAGCGGCTGGCGCCAGTGGTGGGCGATGGAGCTTAGCGCCTCACCCATCGCCGCCAGACGGGATTGTCGAATCAGAATCTTCTCTTGATCCTGACGGCGTTCGACCTCTTTTTCGACCTTCTGCTCCAGATGATCACGGTACTCCTGAAGCTCCCACTCCCGCTGCCAGACCGCCTGGGCCATCGTATCAAACGCCCGCGAGAGCCGACCGATCTCATCATCGGACTCATCAGGTTTGAGGTTTTGGTAGCTGCCCGCCTTGATGGACTCCATGTTGGCCGCCAGCTGCTCCACCGGACGCAGCACCGATCGATTGGCCAGCCAGGCCGAGACCGGTATCACCACCAGCGCCGAGAGCAGCAGCACCCCTAAAAGCACCCACATCGCCTGGCGTCTTTGCTCCTGATAGAGCGTGTTGTTCAGCCCTAAAGCGACCTGCACCAGCCCTGAGCCCTTCTCCAGCAAAAGGGGGCGCAGATAGTAGTGCTCCCCCTTGATCCACTCTGTCGGCTCAGCCTGGGCCAGCCTCTGGATGAGCGAGCCAGAGAGGGGCTGAGAAAAGGTGCTGGCATAGGCGCGCTGATCGGCTATCAGCGCCATCGCCACCCCCTCTTGTGCCAGCAACAGATCCGCTGGAGTCTGTAGTGCCGAGAGGCTCACCCGCCCTACGACGCGGCGGCGCTCATCGGGCAGGATGCGCACCACCGGCTCGGTCGCCTGGAGCACCACCCCCTCAGGCGTGCCTTTCAGAAAGAGTCCGCTTTGGTGATTGCAGAGACTAAGCGTATCGGGCCATCCGGCGCTCTTTTGCCAGCCTCCCTCCTGGCTCTGCTCTAGCAGCCGGGGCTCGCCCGCCTCATAGCTCTGTGCATAGAGGGTGATGCGCCCCCGATCGCGCAAAGCGGCGGCAATCAGCTCACCACGCACATCGCACATCGCCACCCGATCATGGCCCGAAAGCGAGAGCCGACTGGCCAGACGCGAAGCGATCCGCTGCTTCTCCAGATCAAACACCAGCGGCTGGTAGTGGTCGATATCCTGATAGCTATCGACCATCGAGGCGACCGCGACCAGCTCACTGCGCCCCGCCAGCATCCGCGCATCACCAGAGAGGCGGCGGCCACTCTCATCGAGCCCTTGACGCAGCGTCTGGGCTGCCCCCTCCAGACTCTGGCGGGAGAGATCCACATAGAGCCTGTCAATCACAGCCACCAGCGCCACCCCCGCCGCCAAAAGCGCCAGCGTCACCGCCACCACCGGCAGCACAATCAGCTTATGACGCAGCGAGAGGCGGCGGCGGCCCAGGGTGATGCTCATTAGAAGATGGGCTCTACTTTATCCAGATTCTCTTTGGTGATGCGAACCGTTGGCAGCACCTGATCTTTTTCAACCGACTCACCCGCTAAAATCTGGCGCACCGCCTGCGCCCCCTCTTTAGCGGCGGTGGGGTAGAGGTAGGTGGCGCGCAGCTTGCCTGAGGCGATCAGCTCCCGCGCCTGGCTGATGTAGTCCACCCCGACAATCACCTTGGAGGCGGGATCGATCCCCGCCTTCTCAAGCGCCATAATGGCGCCAATCGCCATGCTGTCACTCTGGGCAAAGATCGCATCAAACTCGGTGCCGGCAGCAATCACCCGCTCCATCGCCCGGATCGCGTCGGCGCGCAGATAGTTGCCCACCTCGATACCGGCCAGATGCAGATCGGGCTCGCTTCGAAGCGCCCGCAAAAACCCTTCACTGCGATCAATCGCTGTGCTGGCCGTCGGAAGCCCCTGAAGCATCAAAACCCGCCCCTGGCCGCCTAACTCCCGGCTGATAAAGGCGGCCGCTTCGGCGCCGATTTTCCGATCATCGGGGCGGATAAAGGTGGTGTAGCTATCGCCTGCGACCTGACGGGTCAGAAGCACCACCGCAATCCCTTCATGATAGGCCCGCTCCAGAACCGAACGCATCCCGACAGTGTCGATCGGGCTGGCCACCAGCACATCGACCCCCATCGCCACAAAGTCATCCACATTCTGCATCGAGAGGGCCAGACTACCATCACCATCTTTATAGATAAACTCAATCTCCCCATCGGCGGCCAGCTCATCGCGAAGCTGGTGCACCTGCGCCACACGCCAGTCGTTGGCCATCGTATCCTGCGCAAAGCCAACCAGATAGGACGCCTCCCGCGCACCCAGGGTAGCCAGTAGCAGAAAAAGAGGTAGTAGTAATCGCATCTATAAACCTTTGCTTGAAACTGGCGCCATTATAGCAGATCCGGCTCACACGAATATCAAAAGTAGCCTATAATAGCGCTACTGATCTGACATTGAAGGCCCCGCGTGAAACCCCTCACCCAAAAAGTGCAGTACGACCCAGCCCCCTTAGAGGGCAAGGTGCCGCCTGAGGTCGCCTGGCTGCCTAGCAGCTTTCATGACTACCCCTTCTGGATCAAAGAGGGGTTTTTAGACCCCCAAAGCGCCGATAGGCTCTATCAGGACGCCTACCACACACGGCGGGTTCGCCCTGCCAGGGTGATACGCGCCGATCGCCCCACCGCCCAGGTCGATCGCCACCACCGCCGTACCGATTGGTTGGCGCTCAGCGAGGAGTCTGAGGATCTCTACCAGGCGCGCTTTTTGGCGATCAAGCCCGAGATCGAGCGCTTTTTTAATCTGGTGCTTTTAGAGAGCTCTCCGCCCCAGGCGCTCGGTTATGGCGCAGGGGACTACTACAGCTGCCATGCGGATAACTGCAGCATCATCACCGATGCCCATCAGGCGATTGTGCGGTGGCAGCCGGTGGCCAGTCAGCGCAAGATCACCACCGTCTGCTTTCTCAATGACCGCTTCAGTGGTGGTCAGCTGCGCTTTGACTACCTCTATGAGAACAATCGGCCAATCGTCATCACCCCAAAAGCGGGCACACTCATCGCCTTTGGCGCCAACCCCTACTTCGCCCACTCGGTTCTCAAGGTGCTCGATGGCTACCGGATCACCCTGGCACACTGGCACGATGCCCTTAGGCTATAGCTGGTAAAATCCACACCAAACAGCCAAAGGATCCCTATGCCGTTACTGGATAGCTTCTGCGTTGATCACACCCGTATGCGTGCCCCGGCGGTGCGCAAAGCCAAGGTGATGACCACCCCCGGTGGCGATACGCTCAGTATCTTTGATCTCCGCTTTACCCGACCCAATAAAGAGCGCATCAGCGCCAAGGCGATCCACACCCTTGAGCACCTCTTTGCGGGCTTTATGCGCGATCACCTCAACGGCCCGACAGTGGAGATTATCGACATCTCCCCGATGGGGTGTCGCACCGGCTTTTACATGAGCCTGATCGGCACCCCTAGTGAATCGGAGGTGCTACAGGCCTGGGCTAAGAGCATGGATGATGTGCTCAAACTCAAAAAAAAGCGCGACATTCCTGAACTCAACAGGTATCAGTGCGGCACCTACAAGATGCACTCACTCAAGGGGGCGCAGCGGGTGGCCAAACGGGTGCTCAAACGGGGTATTGGCATTATGGACAACACCGCCTTGGCGCTGGATAGCAAGACTTTGAAAAAACTCACAAAGGACTGTTAGATTATGTATCTTTTTACCTCCGAAGCGGTGAGTCCTGGCCACCCGGATAAGTGCGCCGATATCGTCTCAGACTCTATTGTGGACTTTCTGCTTTCTCAGGATCCCAAAGCCCGGATCGCCAGTGAGGTCTTTATCGCCGGGCGCCACCTCTTTATCGGGGGCGAGGTGACCACCGCCGCGCAGGTGAGCGATGCGGACTACCGGCGCGTAGCCAAAGAGGCGATCGCGCGCATCGGCTACGGACGCAGCTGCGGGTTTGACCGCTGCCAGACACTCCACCCGGACGATCTGCACATCAGCGTCCATATCAACCGCCAGTCGCCCGATATCAATCAGGGGGTCGATCGCGAGAGCGGCGAGATGGGTGCCGGGGATCAGGGGATCATGTTCGGGTTTGCCAGTGACGAGGCCGATGAGTATATGCCCGCGGCCATCAGCTACGCCCGGCTGCTCTGCCAAAAAATCTACGACTACGCCCTGGCCCACCCCGATGAGCTGGGGGTGGATATCAAAACCCAGGTGACCATCGACTACGGCACCAAAGAGAACTTTATCCAGGCGCGCCCGGAGCGCATCCACACCATCGTCATCTCTGCGCCCAGCGTGGAGCAGATGGCGATCGAGCAGGTGCGTGCACTACTGCAAAGCCAGATCGATCAGGCCGGTCTACCCCCGGCGCTTTACGATCCAGACTCATGCATCGTTCATCTCAACCCCACCGGCCGCTATGTCAACCACGGGCCACTACACGACTCGGGGCTGACCGGTCGCAAACTGATTGTGGATAGCTTCGGCGGCTACGCCCCCATCGGCGGCGGTGCGCAATCCTCCAAAGACTACACCAAAGTCGATCGCTCCGGCCTCTATGCGGCCCGCTGGATTGCAAAAAACATCGTCGCCGCCGGATTGGCAAAAAAGGCGCTGGTGCAGCTAAGCTACGCCATCGGGGTGGCACGCCCCACCTCTATCAGTGTCGATACCCAGTTTACGGCTATCGAAGGGGTGAGCGATGAGGCGCTCAGCGCAGCGATCGAGGCGCAGTTTCCCCTCACCCCCGGCTGGATTACCGAAACTTTCGGCCTGGATCGCCCCTCTACAGAAACCTTCTGCTATGCCGATGTTGCTGCAAAAGGGCAGGTAGGGATCCGGGGCTATCCGTGGGAGCAACTCGACACAAGCGGCTGGTTTCGATCGCTACGCCCATAGGGGGGCTATCACATGGCGGCTGGCAGCGGTATCGAGAGTGGCGCCCAGGAGGCGGCAGCACTCATCGAGTCGGAGGCGTGGCTGGCGGTTATCAGCGCCAGTGGTACGCTCCACTACCTTACAGAGGGGGCGCCAACCGCGCTGCAGCGCTTTGAGGCCCCTGCCCCCGAGGTCAACACCGGTACCGCTACCCACCTCTGTCTCTATCTCCCCTCCAAAGGCCGTCTTTGCCTGATGGATTACAGCCCCCAGAAGCGGGGCTACACGCAGCCGCGATCGCTACCCTTTAAAGAGCCCGTCTTAGCGCGCTTTAGCCCCGATGGCACCCTGCTAGCAGCGGGCGATAGCCAAGGGCACCTGTGGCTGATACACACCCGCACGGCTAAGGCCATCACGCTACTGCCCAAGTGCGCAGACGCCATCAGCCTGATCGCCTTTAGCGCAGATGGAAGCCTGCTCGCCTACGGAAGCCACGCGAAGGATCTACACCTCTTCGATCTCAACGAACAGAGCCTTTTAGAGAGCAGCGCCCAGAGCCACACCCTCACACTGGGGGGCTTTCTGCACACCCGCCGCGCGCTTATTCTCGGCACACGCCAAAACGAGATCACCCTCTACGATCTCCAAGAGCGGCGCAGCCATACGATTAAACGACGGCTTGAGGGGTGGCCCACAGCCCTCTATCTCGAAAAGAGCGATCGCTACGGGGTGGTTGGCGACAAGGCGGGCGCACTCTGGCTGCTCAACTTAAGCGATCGCCCCTGGGATCTTGAGCCGATCGCGCACTTTCATCAGCCGATCGTCTCTATTCGAGCACACGCTGGCGCCCTGTGGGTGCTGCTCCAAAACGGTACGCTCCACCCTCTGCCCCTACAAGAGCCGCTTGAAGAGATCGAAAAGCTTGCGCGCGAGGGTCGCGCCGCCGAAGCGATCGCCCTGGCGCAGCGCTACCCCTGGCTACGCCATAGCGATCGCTACCAGGTGCTCGATGAGCTCTTTGAGCGGGCGACCCGTGAAGCGGCGGCCAACTACCTTAAGCGGCGCAGCCAGGTTGCCGCTAAATCACTCAACCCCTTTCGAGCCGAAAAGCGGTACCAAAGCCGCATTCAGGCACTCGAGATCTTTGCGAGTAAAATCGCCGCCTTCGGAGAGGCGATCGAGGCGCAGCGCTATGACCGCGCCTACGCCCTGGCCGAGAGCCACGACTTCTACCGCCGCCTGGAGGCGTACGAGGAGCTTGACCGCCTCTTTGAGGTGAAGTTTCGCGCAGCGATACTGATGCTCACCGGCAAACGGCCCGATACGGTGGGGGCACGAAAAGCGCTCGATGAGTTTAGCCGGGTGGCGACCAAATCCAAGCTGCTTCAACACCTCTTTGAGCAGCCGCGACTCTTTCAGGCGGCCGATCACCTGATCAAAAACAAGCGCTACGGTGAGTTTGCCGCCCTGATGGATCGCTACCCCATCCTAAAGACCACCCCCCTCTTTCGCCGCTACGAACAGGCGGCCAAGGAGGCGCTGAAGGTGTTTGGGGCGCTGATGAAGGCGGGCGATCGGCAAGAGGCGCTTAACCAGGCCGAGGTGATTCGTGAAGCGTATAAGGGGTACTATCCGCAGCTTGAAAAGAGCCTGGCGACCCTGCGAATCGAGATGGCCTTTAGCAAGTCGCTTCAGGAGGGGAACTTCCAAAGCGCGCTCTCCTATGCGATGCGCCACACACTCCTGATGAGCCATCCGGCCTACCTTAGCGTCTTTGACCACTACGCACAGCGCTTTGATCGCGCCTATGAGCACGCCTTTAAGCTGGAGTTTGAACCGATGCACCACCTGCTGCAGCCGCTCGGTAAAATCCGCTACTTTAAGGCGCGAATTTTGCTGATCTATCAGTGCTACTATCTAGAGGAGCTTCGGCGCACCGCTGCCACCTTAAGCGGTGAGCGGCTTGAGCAGGCTTTGCGGCGTTTTGTGGAGCGCTTTGGCAACCCGCCGGCTCTGGGCTGGGCGCTAGCGCCCATGAAGCTGCTCGATCCCCTGCGCGCGCAGCTGAGCTGGACAGAGCCCGGCGGCTTCTGGCGCAAACCGCTCATCACCTCGCTTTTGGGGGATTAGTGTCGATTAGGTTCTAGGTTTTGTAACTTCAGTGCGAAACGAACCTCCTCTAAACTCGCGCGCATCTGCTGGGCGATCTCATCGGGGGTGTGGCCCGCCTTATGCAGCGCGATCACCCGGGAGGTGTCCAGGGTGTTGGCCGCTGGCAGGGAGAAGTGCTCCTTTAGCCGCTCCTCAATGCGATCGAGCCGGATACGCTCATACTCCGCCTCCTCGCCTAGCGCCTGCACCTCCCGACGAACCACCTGGGCCGCTTTGGCGATCGCCTCGGCACTCTCACTACGGAAGTGCTCCTCGCTCTCCTGGCGATTCTGACTCATCTGCTCTTTAAGGCGGGTTTCGAGCTTAAACATCTCCCTTTGGAGCACCTCCACCCCCGCTTCAAAGGCGCGCATCCGCTTGGAGAGTGCCGCATCGCGCACCACCTGATAGAGGATCAAAAT
Source organism: Campylobacterota bacterium (assembly GCA_003561815.1). Lineage (GTDB taxonomy): Bacteria > Campylobacterota > Campylobacteria > Campylobacterales > SZUA-545 > CSSED11-302. The sequence goes on from PWVP01000111.1 coordinate 12,374, forward strand.
CACCACCACACCACTTAAAAGCCCCAAAAGGAGCAGCATCTCACTCTGAGCCATTATTTGCCTTTAGTTGTCGAATCATAATCCGCTCACGGGAGGCGACATAGCCATCCCAGGAGCGCTGGTCACGCTCATGCAAAAGCCCCAGCTGCCCCACCTGCGCACTGAGCGCCACGAAAAAGAGCGGCAGATCCCGCTGCGGAAAAACCGGCATCTCGATGCGGCCATAGTAGTGCTGATCGGGCTTTAAGAGCGGCTCCTGGAGCCTAAAGTGGGTAAAGTTCACCCCCGAAATCGCCGCTTTTTCAGAGAGCGTCAGGCGATTGGGCGCACCGCCCTCCAGCTGGGCACTTAGGGCATCCATTTTGCGGTGAAGCTCCACAAGAAGCTGCAAAACCACCGGATCGCTCTCTTTGGTCTCCCCCCGGGCTCTAGCGAGTTTGAGCCACTGGCCCACCGGATCCTCATCGCTCTCAGCCATCTTATCAAACTCCCGCTCAAACGCCTTGGGATCCTCCGCCTCCAGAGCAAAGCGAATATGAATCGGCGCTGGAATCCAGCGCAGGCTCTCTACATCCGCCACAGCTGATCTCCTACTATAAAGATAAAGAAAATAACGCCCAAATAGCCATTAACCGTAAAAAAGGCGCGGTTGATATGCTCCATCCCCTGCGCAGCGATTTTGTGCTCGGCTATCAGCATCGCTCCGCAGATCGCCACACCGATCAGAGCCAGCAGACCCAGATCGGCCAGATGGCAAAAGAGCAGCCACGCCCCAAAGGCGATCAGATGAAAAAGGCGCGCTATGACGAAGGTGCCCCCCTGCCCAAAACGGGCCGGAATCGAATGGAGCCCCAATTGACGATCAAACGCCTCATCCTGAAGTGCATAGAGCAGATCAAAGCCCGCCACCCAAAACAGCCCCCCCACCGCCAAAGCGATCGACCAGAGCGGCACCGCGCCCAAAACCGCCACCACCCCCGCAATCGGCGCGAGGGCGAGGGCAAGCCCTAAAAAGAGGTGTGCTGAGGCTGAGAAGCGCTTAATGAGCGAGTAGGCGCCCAAAATCACCAAAAAGGGGAGCGCCAGCTTAAAAGCAAGCGCGTTGATCAGATAGCTCACCGCCACAAAGAGCAGCGCATTGGCCGCCACAAAGAGCGTCATCGCCCGCACACTCAAACGCCCATCCACGCTCGGACGCGAAGCGGTACGGGGGTTGAGTGCATCGTAGCGCCGATCGACCAGGCGGTTAAACCCCATGGCGAAGTTGCGGGCACTCACCGCCGCTAAGAGCCCCAGCCCTAGCAGCGTCCAGCCAAACCAGCCACCGGCGGCTACCACCATCGCCGTGAAGATAAAAGGGAGCGAAAAGAGGGTGTGCTCAAACACCACCAGCTCTGAAAAGTTTCGTAGCCACCGCTTTAGTTGCATTAATTACGCCTTTGGCGGCGATTTTAACATAGCGGCCATTATAATTATCCGATGAGAACCGTCGCCATCATCGGCCCCACCGCATCGGGAAAAACCGCTATCGCCCACCGCGTCGCCCGCCAAAGCGGCGCAGTGCTGCTCTCGTGCGACACCCTCTCGGTCTTCTGTGGCATCGATATCGCCTCGGCTAAACCGACCCTAAAGGAGCGCGCCGGGCTGGACTACTTCGGCCTGGACTGTGTGCCGCCGGATGGCTCTTTTAGCGCAGAGGATTTTATCGAGGAGTTTAAGCGCGCACGCCGCTTTGCAGCCGCCGCGAATCGCCCCCTGATCATTGTCGGCGGAAGCGGGTTTTATCTCAAAGCGCTTCTTAGCGGCCTCTCACCGCTACCGCCCCTCTCAGCAGCGCTAAAGAGAGAGGTTGCCACGCAGCTAGAGGATCTCCCTAGCGCTTATGCCCTCCTTGAAGCGTGCGATCCCGACTACGCCAGCCGCATCGCCCCCTCTGATCGCTACCGCATCGAAAAGGGGCTACTGATCGCCAAAAGCACCGGAGCAAAGCCTAGCGAGTGGTTTGAGGCCCACCCGGCCCAGCCGACAATAGAGAAGATAGCGCTTTTTGAGGTGTACTGGCCTGTGAAGGCGCTTCGCGAGCGCATCTTTCAACGCACCGAGACAATGCTACAAGAGGGGCTGATTGAGGAGGTGTGCACCCTGGAGTGCTGCACACCGCGCAGCGCTCAGGCGATGCGGGCCATCGGGATTGTCGAGGTGCTCGCCTACCTTGATGGCCAGCTCAAACGCCAGCAGCTTGGTGAGCAGATCGCCACCCACACCGCCCAGCTGGCCAAGCGCCAGCGCACCTTTAACCGCGGGCAGTTTCACGGCCTTAGAAGCCTTGAGCCCTGTGCCTGTGCGCTGGAGGAGGCGCTTAAAGATGCTATACTTCGCCCCAGTGACTAAAAGGAGTGTGCCATGAAACGAAAGCAGACCAGCCTGATTGAGCTACTAAAGAGCGGCAAAGAGGTCGATCGCCTCAACCGGGAGCTGATGGCCCTGCTCGATGCGTCAGGCACCCCACAAAGCAGCGCCGAAAACAGCGCCTTAGCGCAGCAGATGGCCGACTGCATCAGCCGCCGCGTCTTTGAGCTGCACAACCGGCAGATCACAATCGGTATCGAGCTGGAGTTTGTCGCCGATAGGCCCAAAATCCGCTTTTTTGAGGTTGAGCAGGGGTGTTGTGGCGGCTAAAGCGCCGCCTGCTCACGGCAGAGCTGCATCCAGGGGCTCTCCTCCTCGATCTCAAGCGCACTGCACCGCTCAAAGACCGCCGCCGCCATCTGTGGCCGCTCATCCTCTTGCAAAATCTCCCCTAGCCGGTAGAGCACCCGCACCCGATCGGCGCTTGAGAGATCCTGCTGCAACAGCGTCTGCAAAATAGCGATCGCCTCTGTCGAGCGGCCCATCTGCATCGCCCCCTGGGCAAAGGCGAGCTCAGCGTGGGGGGTGAGGGTATCCACCTGTAGATAGCGCTGGTGATTGACCAGCTTTTTACCGTAGCGATAAAGAAGCGCACTATCCTCCTGCTGGCGCGCCAGATCGATCATATAACCATAAAGATCGATGTTGCGCGCATCGCGCCGGTGGTGTGCGGTGATGGTCTCGGCCAGCTGGCGAAGCTTCCCAATCGCATCGCCGCTGCGATGGTGCATACGCGCAATCTGGTAGTAGCGATCGGCCTCTATCGGCTGACGCAGCGCGCGCATCATCCGAAGGTAGCGCTCTGACTCATCGAGGTAGCGCTGCAGCTGGCTGGTCGCCTCGAGCAGATCCAGGCGGCGCTCCAGCCACGGGATAGTCTCAGCGGGTGAGCCCTGGCGCATCTGGTGATCGACCACCTTATGGGCCAGCGCGTAGTCATGACTCTCCCAGGCGCAGCGGTAGAGTGGCTCATCGGCCCGCAGCGAGATGCCCAGATCGCGTTCACGCAGCAGCGCAACCGCCTCCTGGCAGCGATCTTGAAGGATGAAGGAGTTGAGCAGTGTCCGCTCCATCTGCCGAATCTGCTGATCGTAATCAAAGAAGAGCTCCCGATCGAGCCGATCCAGACGGGGCATCAGATCGGCCACCTGGGCATAACGGCCCAGCTGTAAAAGCAGCTTCGCCTTCTCATAGAGCGCACGGCTGGCCGCCTCATCCTCCGGATAGCGGGTGATAATCCGCTCAAAGAGCTCCAGCTGCTGCTCATACCCCTCAACCCCCAGCTCAAACTCCAGCAGATCGTGCTCTTTTTTGATCACCGCCCGATCCTCTGCAAACTCAAAAAGCTCCAGATAGCGCTTGTAGTTCTTGAGCGCCGACTCCTGCATCTCGGATAGGGCCTGCCAGCGGGCCAGATCCCGCAGATGCTCATCATACCCCTCCTCGGCCTCATCGCGCTCTTTCATCAGCACCTCCCCTAAAAGGGCGGCCGGACGGATCAGCCGGTGCTCTGAAAGCATCGTCAGAAGCTCTTCGCTACGCTGGCTATCCTCCAGAAAAAACGGGGGGTAGCTCAAAAGGATCTTCTCATAGAGCGCTGCGGCACGATCGAGCTCATCCTGGCGGATCGCCAGCTCCGCCAGACGGGAGGCGGCTTTGGCCGCCGCGGGGACATCTTCGGTATTGAAGAGCACCTGCTCGTAGCCGGCAACCGCCTCGCCTACCCGCCCCTCGGCCATGTAGCGATCGCTTTTGTAGATCACCGCCAGATCGGCATAGGCGCTTTGGGGGAACTCCCGAATCAACTGATCGGCATAGTAGAAGGCATCTC